>MEUM01000015.1:10052-15517 GCA_001771735.1 Caldifarciminota bacterium RBG_13_43_14
ATAAACAAAGGCAAGGATGGATTCACTGAGGCTTCAGCAGCAAGAATTCTTAAATCGGTTGGACTTACACCAACCGAGATAGCTAAGATCCTCGGGAAGAAATCAGCAACCAACGTTGCCCCTTATCTTTACCCTAAGAAACCAAACAATTAGGAGTCACAAATATGCCAAGATCAACGGATGAACAAATTCTAGAGAAGCTTGACCAGATACTCCGCGTCCTCAGTATTCAAGTTGGTACTGACAAGAGCATCACTGAACGGGCGAGACTGCTCAAATTAGCTGGGATGGAGAATCAGGCAATTGCCGACGTTCTAAACACCTCCATTGAGACGGTAAGAACGCTTACCTCAAACCTTCGCACCAAATCGAAGAAACGGAGATAACCCATGGACGCTACAAACGATCGAATCGAGCGATTACTTGCTCTGATGCTTCTCCAATTAATGAAAGGGACCCCCCAGAAGGAAAAGGTTATCCAGCTAAACACGGCGGGGTTTTCAAATGTTGAGATCGCGGAATTCCTGAAGACCTCTCCTTCAGTTGTTGCTACCTTGCTTTACCAATCAAAGAAATCAGGCAGGCCAAAGAAGCGGAAGTAGCTTGTGCCCTCAACTGCAGATTTTCGCCTGTCGAAGTTCGACTCAAACTCCGTGGGCAGGTCTGGTAAATTTATCGGACGCCAAACATACTGGAAGCTTTATAGCATAGAGAACATCTTCAGAGTTGTTATCCACTCAGTGTTGTCTGCTCAGTTGCTACCAAATGATTGGTGGATGGTCGCAGTGGACACTGGCATCCAGAAGAAGGCTCAATCTTTCCAGAGCAACTACGTCAAGAAATCCTGGCACGGAAAGCCTGGAAGCCACTCCATTTATTACATTGACCTAAAAGATTTAAATGAGATAATCCGCGCAAATGCAAACCTTTTCCTACCAGTGATCCCTGATTTGGATAAATGGATGGTTGGCATCGAAGAGCTAAGATTACCGAGGAATGTCGTGGCGCATATGAATTTCCCAAACAATACGGACATGAAACGAATTGACGTATTTCACGACGATTGTGTCACTCTAATCACAGTTGTCGAGAACAAGATCGCATTACTGATTCCATAAGGCAGACGGCTCCACATAACACGGCAAACAACGACGCTGAAATGAAAAGCCACAGAAATTAAGGCTTCGATCAACACTTGTGCTCCACGACAAATTGATCTATTTGTAGTTCGCAAAAGCGCTGCGTTGTTTGCCTAGACGTTATACGTAATCGGGCCTTGGCGAATAAAAGGATAGCCGTGCCACTGATCAAAAGTGCCAGTTTTGGCATAATCGCTGTCGCTCGCAACTTCGTTTATCCGCAAACGTCAGCCGCTCATTGCCGGACAAAAAAATGAATCTGACAACTATTCTCATAAATATTTTTGCTTTCTTCCAAGACAGTAAAAAAGCGATTCAATCGCTAAAGGTCGCGGTTAAATCATTAAATATTGCCGAGGGATTTATTAACAAACTCTAACGGGGCGGGCTCGACAAATCCCCCTCATTCCCCCTTTTCTAAAGGGGGACAAAAGGGGGATTACCAAGGTCTATCACTGCAAACTATACGAATGGCATTGAATACGCTGTTTCGCATAATGTGTATCAACGCCGTCGCATTGAAATCAATACAATACTTGCCGGTATCAAAAGCAACGCGATCAATGAGTATCCGCTGATCCGGTAACTGCCGAGCAATTTGTCGTATAAAAAACCGCCGATTATCGGTCCGATCATCGATCCGATATTGCTCATCATATTCAATTTTCCAACATTCGTTCCGGATTCACTGTTATCACTGGTGGCATATGATCTTGAAAGCGGCAGAAAAGAACTTATCGCCATCCGCAATATGAAATATACAATAATGAATATTAACAATGATCGGGCAAAAGGAAGGGCAATGGCGGACACAAAACAAGGTATAAGAATGAACCACAACGAATTTTTTATTCCAATCGAGTCGGTAAGATGAGATGCACCATACATAGCCAGCATGGATAATCCATCCAACAACAATAAAAGGATCGCTATTGAAAGTGTACTCAAACCAAAATACTCATTAATGTAGACAAGTGATATCGGGGCCATTGCCATCATTGCGCCAAAGACGAAGGCAAGCACGAATATTATTACAGGTGATCGACCCTCGCCTTTGCGCCTATCTCGATCCGGCGGGACGGCCGGCAATTTAGTACTTATGATCAACCCGATTATTAATATAAATCCAGCCGCAGCAAAAGCCAGTTTGAATGAATTCGGTTCCTCTAAGCCGAAATATACCGCGATTATTAATATGAAGCTCAAAAACAAACGACTCAAAAGCGCCCCGAATCGCCCCATTATTTGATAAAGTGAGAGCGCCCGGGTCCGGTACTTCGGAGATGAAAACTCAACGACCATGATCTGGGCGATCGGCCAGATAAAACCAGAACATATTCCCTGCCCGAAACGCATTATCAATAATCCATAATAATTTCTGATCAATATATAACTCAGGGTTATTAAACACAAAAAAATGAATCCGATCTGGATAAAAATCCTGCGCTTTTGCCAGTGATCAGATACACGACCGATCACATATGAAGCTGCCGCCCGCGCGATCATAAAACCCGAGGTCAACAGACCGACTTCAAAACCGGACGCACCAAGGATCCGGGCAAAGATCGGTATAAGCGGCTCAAAAAGAACATGCCCGAGCATGCCCAGACTGGCAAGTGAGTAGACAAGAATAAGATTTCTGGTCAGTAAATTACTTTTGAAATCAGAAAATGGTTTCACTTATGCGGTTAAAAATCTAAGGGGGGCATTTAGCACAGAAGGAACGGAATAATTTTGTGCTTAAATATCGATCACCCCGATCCGGCAATATAACAACGATTATCCCACTCTCCATTCTTTGGGCATAACGTAATGCACCGGCAACGGCTGCACCACTGGACATCCCGACAAATAATCCTTCTTGAGTAGCCAAAATACGGGTCGTCTCAAAGGCCTCATCATCTTCGACCATTATCTTGCCGCCCAGCATCGAAGCATCATATATCGCTGGTACTATGGATTCGCCCATGTTCTTCAATCCCTGAATTGTATGACCCGGCAGAGGTTCAACGCCAATGATCTTAACTGACGGCTTTTTTTCTTTGAAATAACGCGCCAATCCCATCAACGTGCCGGTCGTACCCATGCCCGCGACGATATGATCAACACGACCGCAAGTTTGGGCAAATATTTCGGGCCCGGTTGTTTCATAATGAGCAAGGATATTGGCGGTATTGCTAAACTGATTAGGCATATAAAATTTACCCGGCTCATTGCCGATTATTTTGTTTGCCATTCTGATCGCGCCATCGGTCCCTTCGCTCGCTGAGGTAAGCGTGACGTCGGCTCCGAACGCCTGAAGTATATGCTGTCTTTCGGTTGACACACACTCGGGCATTAGCAATTTAACTTTATAACCAAGGGCCGCACCGATCATGGCCAGCGCGATGCCGGTATTCCCCGATGTCGGTTCAAGTATCACCACTTCATGGGTAAGTTCACCCGAATCAACTGCGCTTTTGATCATATAATAGGCAGCACGGTCCTTTACTGATCCGCCTGGATTGCATCCTTCAAGCTTTGCGAAGATCTTAACCCGTGATAGCTTATTATGATTAGCAAGCTCGACCAAAGGAGTATTGCCAATACTGGAGAGCACGCTCATATGTTTTCACCTCCGAGTTTCTTGCTTTGTTTTTTAATATTGATTCTATTTACGAACCGCTGAAAGTCAAGGGACTTCCTGCCATCTATTGTCTGTATTCTGTTATCCGTTATCTTTTATCTGTCAAATACTATTGTGAATTTTGTACCACGGTTCTTTTCGGAATCCACCCTGATGGTTCCATTATGTACTTTTATGATTTCCTGGGCAATATACAAGCCTAACCCAGTACCCTTCTTTTTGGTTGTAAAATAGGGTGTGAATATACGCGCCCGATCGTCAATGTCCATGCCGGCGCCATTATCACTGATCACCACTTGATAACTCCTCCCGGCTCTGGATGAATCGATAATGATCTCAGGTTCGCGTTCCGCAATTCCAGATACAGCTTCGACCGCGTTCAATAGAATATTCAAAAAGGCACGTTTTATATCATTTGGACTTCCCTCCATTGTTATATCATCGCGGATATTATCCCTGACCCTTACCGTTGTTTGACGGGTTTGCTCACGCACAAAATCAAGTGTATCGGCAATAATCATCGCTAACGAAAAGGACTCTTTTTCTTTCATTCTTGGACGGGCGAGACTTAAAAAATCATTGAGGGTTTTATTAAGTGATTCGATTTCTTTAAGCACAACTTTCAATAACTTATCATATTCATGATCATCATAGCTAAATTCTTTGGCTAACCGCTGCACGGCAATAGACAGACCATTCAAAGGATTTTTGATTTCATGGGCGAAATTAGCAACCAAATTGCCCAGAAACTTTAATCGCGATGATTCTTCCCGCTCCCTTTCAAACTCACGGATCTTTGTAATATCCCGCACCACAATGATCACGCCGGACACACGCCGTCGCTCATCAAACAGCGGGTAGGTCGTAAAAAGCAGCTGTCGATTGTTGATCGTTTGTTCATCCATGATCTTGGTTGATGCCACGAGCACTTTTTTTATCATAAATGGATCTTGATCAAAAATTGTGTAATAATTACCATTAATTAAAAATTTCGATTCGAGGTTCAAAAGATCTACAAAGGCTTCATTAATGCCGGTGATCGTTCCATGTCGGTTGACCGTTATAACTCCATCCTCGATCGCGCCCAGTGTCTTATCGAACATCTCCTTCAGATCCTGATAATCTTGATGTCTGGTGAAGAAAAAGAAAATTATTAATCCGGCCGCCAGCAGAACAATGAAAATACCGATCAGCTGACGCTCGGTTGCATGGATGTGACTGAAATAGCTCTGCAAACCAATACCGATACGGAATATGCCCAGCGTCTGTCCTTCAATAACGAATGGCCTAACCAGCTCAAGAAGTTTTTCATTATTAAAATCAATGATCCGCGACGTCTCAACGCCTTGTTCCAGAGCTTTTGATAATTCAGAATCATCAGCAATTCTCGTTACACTTTGTATATTGGCAGTCGCGAAAATAATACCTTTCGGGTCCTGGAATACAAGATATCTGATTTTGGGATCGGTCGATATCTGATTAATGAATTTGTTAATTCCGAAATCCTGACGAAAGGATTCAACTTCACTCGCTGAATTTTCGAACTGATAGATCCTGCCGTCGGTTCGGTAGATCAATCTTATATAACGCTTCGAACCAATGTCGAAATATTCGAGAAAGAAACGCTGCTGGCCGCTGAGCACGTCGACTTTTACTAACACTGGCTTGCCTGAAACCCTGACCAGCCCCAGATCATTGGA
>MEUM01000015.1:15528-20794 GCA_001771735.1 Caldifarciminota bacterium RBG_13_43_14
AAATAGAATTGATATTGAAATTGTCGCGGATCTTTAAAAGGGTCTGGTCGTTTATTGATGTATTTTCGAGATAATTACAAACTTCGATGAGTTTTTCAATAATATTATCCTCGTATTTGCCTTCGGCAAAGATCGAGTTTTCCTGGCTCAAAGCGATCATGGTCAATAAAGACCCTGCTTCATCTTTTAATAATTCTAGCATGCGTCTTCGACTGCTAATCACGTTCAAGGTAAGGAATGTTCCCAGGATTAAAAGCAGGATCACGAAAAACAATAAATAGCGCTTGGTCATATTATAGCCTTCTAGAACCTTGTTTATATTACTCACGGGTATTTCAAAGTCAACAACCCATTGTCTTCACGATCTCTCGACAGACTGCCCGAGAATTCCCTTTGTCATTGCGAGCGACCGAAGGTCGTGTGGCAATCTCATTATTTCTCGACATTTTTAAGATTGCTTCGTCGTGCAGTTTACACTGAGCGGAGCGAATGTGCTCCTCGCAATGACATTCTCGGTCAGCCTATTGACAATTGACATCGTATTTATCGAATGTATACTTGAACTGAAGGAGATAATATGAATTGGCATGGCGAATTTATCAAACTGGACGACAATCGATATAAAATCCCCAAGGAATATAAGAGCGGCATGCTTACCGATGGCATAATATACTCATCTGATGAACTGCTCAACAAAATAAAAGACGACCAGGCACCTGAACAGGTCGCAAATGTTGCTATGTTACCCGGGATCGTCGGTAATTCCCTTGCCATGCC
Organism: Caldifarciminota bacterium RBG_13_43_14; assembly: GCA_001771735.1. Taxonomy (GTDB): domain Bacteria; phylum Hydrothermota; class Tepidihabitantia; order SM23-42; family SM23-42; genus RBG-13-43-14. Next base: position 16,306 of record MEUM01000015.1, read on the forward strand.
TGATATTCATTGGGGTTATGGCTTCCCGATCGGCGGTGTTGCTGCTTTTGACTCGGAAAATGGAATTATTTCTCCGGGGGGAGTTGGTTATGATATTAATTGCGGGGTTCGCTTACTGCGTACCGACCTCACTTTCAATGAAATAAAACCCAAGATTGAGGAGCTGGTACGGGCGATGTTCACAAGTGTCCCTTCGGGAGTAGGATCAACCGGCAAGATACGAATCGATGAACGTGAAGTAAAGCATGTATTGGTCGAAGGTGCCAATTGGGCGCTTAAACACGGATATGGCTGGAGCAATGATATTGACCATATTGAAGAAAATGGAGCTTTAGCCGGTGCTGATCCAGAGGGACTATCCAAACGAGTTTTTGAAAGAGGACGCGCTCAGCTTGGTACGCTCGGTGCTGGTAATCACTTTTTGGAGATACAGGTAGTCGAAAATATCTATGATCAGGACTCCGCCAAAATATTAGGCATCGATCAAATCAACCAGATCGTGATCATGATACATACCGGATCCCGGGGGCTCGGCTATCAGATATGCGATGAAAGTGTACGCATGCTCAGGCCGGTTACCCACAAGTATGGTATTGCAGTACCGGATCAACAATTAGCCTGTGCACCGATCGATTCTCCCGAAGGTAAAAAATATTTCGCGCACATGGCTTGCGCGGCCAATTACGCATGGGCAAACCGCCAGTGCATTATGCATTGGGTCAGGGAATCTTTTGAAAAAGTGCTTGGCAAAAGCGCCGAGAATCTTGGCCTGTACTTGATATATGATGTCGCCCATAACATCGCTAAGTTTGAAGAATATGAAGTCTCGGGCAAGATCAAAAAATTATGTGTGCACCGCAAAGGTGCTACCCGAGCATTCCCGCCGGGGCATCCAGATATACCTTCCGACTATCAAGCGATCGGCCAGCCAGTCCTAATCCCAGGCGATATGGGGTCTTATTCCTATTTATTATTGGGTACCGACCGAGCCCTGAAAGAAACCTTCGGATCAACCTGCCATGGCGCCGGACGACAACTATCAAGGACCAAAGCACTGGAACGTACTAAAGGAAGACATATCGCCAGCGAACTCGCCGCCAGAGGTATCTTTGTACTTTCGGCCAGCAGTGAGGTATTGAGGGAAGAAGTACCTGAAGCCTACAAAAACGTTGACCAGGTCGTCGATGCGGTTACTCGGGCCGGGATATCACGTAAGATCGTCCGGATGAGACCAGTCGGTGTTGTAAAGGGGTAGTCGTATTGAATGTTTCAAAAACAAATAAGAGATAAAATTTTACAAGCACCCAATCTCCCCGGGGTATATCTTTTCAGGGATAACCGTAACCGAGCAATATATATAGGCAAAGCGCTTGATCTAAAAAAAAGACTGTTGTCATATATGAATCGAGCCGAATCACGCAGCCAAATTATCGTTCAAGCCGCAAGCGATCTCGAAGTGATCATAACCGGCAGCGATACTGAAGCACTAACTCTTGAGGAATCGCTGATCAAATTAAATAAACCTAAATTCAACGTTCGACTTAAAGATGATAAAAAATTCCCTTATCTTAAAATTACCATTCAAGAAAGGTTCCCGCGCCTCTTTTTCACCCGCGATTTAAAGCCAGATGGATCATTGATATTCGGGCCCTATACGAATGCACGTTCACTCCGACAGACCCGGGACGCAATATGCCGTATTTTTAAAATTGCATCTTGCCGTAAAGATCTCTCAAAGATATACGAACGACCTTGCTTGGAGCACTCGATGAATCGTTGCTGCGCTCCATGTGCACAGCTGATTAGCCCCGACGATTACAATAAGCTCATGAATAAGGTGATTGCCTTCCTTAAGGGTCGATCAGATGAAATCGAAGCCGAGCTCGAAAAATTAATGTGGATGTTTGCCGATCAAGAAAAATTCGAAGCGGCATCAACTGTACGGGATCAGCTAATCGCGATCCGCAGAATGTCTCAGCGTCAGATCATAGTTACCAATAAAAGCATGGACCAGGATATCATCGGCATTTACCAAACTGCAAAGCGCTGTGCCGCCTGCTTGCTGCGCGTCAGAGAAAACCGCCTGGTCTCTAAAGAGATTTTCGATCTGACCATATCGTCATCGACCCGGAAGCCCGAGATCATATCAAATTTCATTCGCTTGATCTACACTCATGTTTCTTTTATTCCGGCACGTATTATCGTTCCGGTACTGCCCGATGATCTTGATATTCAAGAGAGATGGTTTGTAGTAAAGAACTTAAAAGTAAAGATCAATACCGCGAAAACTTCTGATCAAAAAAGGCTTATAGGTATGGCCGAAAGGAATGCACTCAATGAATTGTCCGCAAGAATGCTCAGACGCAGTGCCCCCCGGGTGATAATGGAATTACAACAAGCTTTAAGAATGAATAATCCGCCTCGATGGATCGAGGCGTTTGATGTTTCAAATCTAAAAGAAAAATATGCGGTTGGTGCTTCGGTTGCTTTTCAGAATGGCAAACCCATTAAACAACGTTACCGCCGCTATCGTATCAAGCGTGTTCATGGCCAAAATGATTTTGCGATGATCAAAGAGATAATTTCTCGCCGAATAAAGGACCTGATCCAGGAAAAGGAATTACCTGATCTATTGCTTATTGACGGCGGTAAAGGACAACTATCAAGCGCGCTCCAGGCAATTGCCGATATCAAAATTAATATCCCGGTATATGCCAGTGCAAAACGCAGTAATATGCTTTTCAACCCGCAAGGAGAGGTTGTCTCATTGTCGGTCAATTCACGGGAATTCTTTTTACTGCGACGCATCCAGGAAGAAGCGCATCGTTTTGCAATAACCTACCATCGAAATGTAAGAAGTAAATCGCTTCTGAAATCCGACCTCGCAATGATTCCCGGAATAGGGTACAAAAGACGTATTGTCCTGTTAAGGTATTTTGGTAGCCTGGAAGAAATAAAGAAGGCATCCGAAGAAACGTTAACCCAGGTCCCGGGTATTGGTAAGCGGACGGCCGAGATCATATATTGCTCATTACATCAGTAAATCCCGTTAGAGAACTCCGTCCTCTAACGGGATAAAATTTTATGATAACCGAGATACAAAATTACCCAAATTTTGTTATTGAATTTTAACTTTGACCGTACTAATCTTCCGGCGAGTTCCCTCTACTACTGAAAATATAAGATTCTTGTATTGAAGTTGTTCTCCCACCCTGGGGATACGATCCGCCTTTTTCAATAGAAAACCGTTTAATGTTGTAACATCGTCTTCATCGATCATAATGTTGAAGTAGTCGGCAAAATCTTCCAGTTCAATGCGTGTATTAACAAGATATTCGTTCTCAGTAAGCTCCTGTATGAACGGTTTCTTTTTCTTGTCAAACTCATCCTCGATATCGCCAACGATCTCCTCGATGATGTCTTCGATCGTAACCAGACCCGAAACACTACCGAATTCATCTATTACTATCCCCATCGAAATCATTAATTTTTGCATTTCAAAAAAAACATCTGATGTTTTACGATCCTCATAAATAAAATATGGAAAGCGCACGAACTCGACCGCCGGGTACGACAAATATTCATCGGTAAGGGGAATTACATCTTTAACGAATAAAACACCAACAATCTGATCTGGCTCGCCTAAATATACTGGGTATCTCGAGAATCGGTGCTCGCGATACGCATTAAAAAACTCACCCATTGTCCGATCATGCCTTATTGCCGTGATTTCGCCTAATGGAATCATGATCTTATTGATCGCTCGTTCTTTCAAGCGCAATAGCTCAATGATCATCTGTTTTTCGGCTTTGCTCGCCTTGTTCAGATCAATGGTTCTTTTTCTGGTCAAACTCATCCTCGATATCGCCAACGATCTCCTCGATGATGTCTTCGATCGTAACCAGACCCGAAACACTACCGAATTCATCTATTACTATCCCCATCGAAATCATTAATTTTTGCATTTCAAAAAAAACATCTGATGTTTTACGATCCTCATAAATAAAATATGGAAAGCGCACGAACTCGACCGCCGGGTACGACAAATATTCATCGGTAAGGGGAATTACATCTTTAACGAATAAAACACCAACAATCTGATCTGGCTCGCCTAAATATACTGGGTATCTCGAGAATCGGTGCTCGCGATACGCATTAAAAAACTCACCCATTGTCCGATCATGCCTTATTGCCGTGATTTCGCCTAATGGAATCATGATCTTATTGATCGCTCGTTCTTTCAAGCGCAATAGCTCAATGATCATCTGTTTTTCGGCTTTGCTCGCCTTGTTCAGATCAATGGTTCTTTTTCTGGTCATTTAATAGCTATGAAACTTTAAAAACAGCTGCTATTTATCGATGGAGAAATCACCGAACTTTTCCGGCTTGGTTTCGCGCAGTTTGCGTTTGAGTTCCGATACATTCGTATCACCCTGTAGAACCACACCATTATTATCAAGGACCTTGTTTTCCACCAAAATTTGGCAGT
>MEUM01000015.1:20847-31022 GCA_001771735.1 Caldifarciminota bacterium RBG_13_43_14
ACACCATCCCTGGTCTGTAAATAGATTTTCGCAAAATAAGTTTCGTCTTTCAAATCAACGACCGTAATCTTGGTAACCTGCGTCTGCATTGAATCGATCATGATTTTAAGTAGATCATGGGTCATCGGTCTTCCTGGCTTAACACCTTCAAGAGCAAAAGCAATCGCCATCGCTTCCGACTCGCCAATCACAATAGGTAGGGTGCGTTCACCAAATTTCTCTTTCAGGAGAACTACAAAATTATGATGTTGATAATCTTCCACAACACCATTCACAAAAACTTCAATAATTTATTCGGTCTCCTCGATCACAACTAGCTTGAAGATCGCATCGATCTTCTCAGCTAGATGTACTTTTATGTCGTACACTCCAGGATGTTTGATCGGGTCATCCAGGATGATACTTTTTTTGTCGATATCGATCCCTTCGTTTTGCAAAAGGTCCGCCAGATCATGGGTTGTTATGCTGCCAAAGGACTTTCCATCCATGGCCGTCTTAATATGGGTCTTTATCGTCGTATTATTCAACTTATCTGCAAGTTCGACACCGATCTTTTTCATCCGGCTCATCGTTTTCGAAAACCTTTGTTTATTGCTCTCAATACCCCGCATATTAGCAGTGGTTGCAATAACCGCTAAATTACGAGGTAATAGATAATTGCGAGCATAACCATCCTTGACGTCCACGACACTGAAAGGAACACCCAATCCTTCTACGTGCTTCAGTAGTATTATCTTCATTTTATCGCGTAAGGTAAAAGAGCAATTTCACGACCTCGTTTTATTGCCTGAGCTAAACGCCGCTGGTGGAACGAACACAACCTGGTGATCCGGGCGCTTAATATCTTTCCGCGTTCGTTCATAAAACCCTTCAATAATGACGTATCTTTATAATCGATTATATCCTGCTGGCTCTTACAGAATCGACATCTCTTTCCTTTCTGTGGCATATTATTCCTTTCAAAAAATTAATTTTAGAACGGGGTATCGATTTCATCATCAGTTTTTGTATCAACATCGCTCTCACTGCTTGATTCAATCGGTATCTCACTACTTCCCGTTCCTGAATCACGACTGGGCATATCAAGGAATTGGATGCGGCGTGCAACAACCTCGATTGTCGTACGCTTTTCCCCCTGATTTGTTTCCCATTGACGGGACCGAAGTTGGCCTTCAATGAGTACCGCACTGCCCTTCTTTAGAAAATCATTAGCGATCTCAGCCTGCCTTCGCCAAGCGACGATATTAATGAAAAGCGTTTCTTCTTGCTGTTCACCGGTCTCCCGATTCTTGTAGCGCCTTGAAGATGCGATCCTGAAATCGCAGACTGGAGCTCCTTTTTGAGTATAGCGCAGTTCCGGATCGGCAACCAGACGGCCAATAAGCATCACTGAATTTAAATAGCCTAACCTTAATTGATTCATTTTTTACCTACCCTGATCAGTATCATAAAACGGAGTATATCTTCTTTATGTTTTAAATAATCTTTTATCTTGGTTATCGATCCGGGTTCAGCGGTGAAATTATAATTAACATAAGTCCCTTCATTTTTCTTTTTTACCGGATAAGCAAGGGTCTTTTTCCCTAAGTTCTCGTGCTGAATCGAACCTTTTCCTCTAGTCTTGATCGCCCGCTCGACTGATCTTATCTCTTTTTCTAGTATTTCGTCGGTAAGATCTGCACTAAAAATGAACATCGCTTCGTAATCTCTCATTTCCCATTACCCCCCAGCGGACCGAGATCCCGGATATCTTTAGTGAACTCAGTAATAACCCGAGTGAACTTGTCACCTTCAGCCGCCGAGATCCATTCCAGCCTCAGTCTCCGTTTATCTATCCCTAATTTACTCAAAAGATCATGTAAAAATGCAATACGACGGGCGGTCTTGTAATTGCCGGTTTGATAATGACAATCGCCAAAATGACAACCGCCGATCATAACTCCATCCGCGCCATTTTCAAAGGCATGAAGGATCTGCTGGGGATCTAATCGTGACGAACAGAAAAACCTTATTGGAACAAGATTTGGCGGATACTGTTTTCTTGATGTTCCAGCAAGATCAGCCGCCGCTGACGTACACCACTTACAGAAAAAACCAATTATTTTTGGCTCATATTTGTTGTCAGGCATTTTTCCTCCGGCCTAATTCTAATATTTCTTCAAATAATGAAAAAGACTTATCGATCATAAACTTACAATAAACCATATTTTTTAAGTACTATCTCGGGTGAAACCCTATTCTGACCTAGTTGCAAACCATTTTCATCTACACCTAATGCCAGGGCAAGCAGTTGTGAGAAATAGAAGATCGGCATATCCTTAAAATCCGGATACTGCTGTCTTATCTTTGTTTGCAAGGCATCAAGATTATAAAAGCATAAAGGGCAAGTAGTCACCAGCGCATCAGCGCCGTTTTCTCGGGCATTTTTTATCACCTTGTATGATGCATTGACCGCGGCATCCGGTGTATTGACCACCAGATAAGAACCGCAACATTCAACTTTGAGCGCGAATTCCACCGGCTCGCCGCCGAGTAATCTTACAAAGTCTTCAAAGATAGAAGGCGACTCAGGATCATCGAATTTCATTTCCTCGGCTGGACGCAGCAATAAACACCCGTAATAGCATCCGACCTTCAGCCCGCTTAAGGGTTTTTTAAGCTTGTTCCGTATCATATCCTGATTATCCCTGATGAATTCAAGCGGATGAATGACCTCTTCTTTACCGTCATACTTTTCCTCGAGATGTTCATTGATAATATCGAGCGCTTCGCGGTCCTCTGAAAAAATGAAATTAGCACGCTTAAGGGTATTATAGCAGATCGAGCATGGTACTAAAACCTGTTTGCCCTCTTGCTGGGCTTTGGTTAATATGCGTAAAGGAGCGATCAAAGACATGCGATTATCACGAGCTAAAGTGAAAGTAGTACCGCAACAGTACCAATGAGGCAATTCATCCAATTCCACACCCACTATATTAAAACAGGAGCGAATTGTTTCATTTAACGGCTTTGCTTTGGTGTATAAAGTACAACCTGGATAATATGGTAGTCTCATGGCCGATAACGTTAAAAAGAAAACTTGCTGAAAGCACTCATTAAGGCTAATGGTGGCAGATCCAGCATGTATTCATAATCGATTTGAGGTATATCCAGTATGCACTCCTTTGCTCGAAGATGAATTACTCTAACCGCCTCCATAACTCTCGGAATATCGACACCCTTTGGACATCGCGTCTGACAAACAAGGCAAGCCGCACAAAACCATGGTCCTTGTGCTTTCAATACTTCTTCCCGCATTCCAAGCTGTATCAAACGGATCACCTGATTGGGGGGGGAATCCATGAACATGGCGAACGGGCAACCAGCCGTGCATCGGCCGCACTGATAACAATCAGAGATTCTCTGATTACTGATCTCGGCGATCTTTCGCTTAAATTCCTTATCAATATTAAGTTTGGTTATCATAGCAAAAATTATATTCAATAATGTCGACAAGTCAAGAGAATAGGTGCAGATAACAGATGATGGATAAATAACAACAAATATAAAAACCCCCTCGCCCTAACCCCCGTATCAAGTACGGGGCAGGCTCTCTCCCCCTTCCGCCGAAGGCGGACCGGTAAAGGGGGAGAGGAAAAAGGAGAGGGGGAATTATCTTACAGCGAAACTTTCATTTCAAAAGGTTCTTCAATTCCCTCATCGTCGGTATTATAATATTCATAAACACGCGATGAACGAACCTGTGCCTTGATCGGGTATTTTGCCTTCAGGCTATAACTCAATTCTACTGGCTTTTGCGATGATACCTCATCGAGATAAATGATCAACTGGCGCGTTGTCATCGAATACTTTTGTATCTTCTTACCGACATATTCGTCAAGCGTGGGAGTCTGCACTTCAAAACCGGGCGGTATGCCGAGATCGATCATTACCATCTGAGCAGTACCAGCACGGTTAAGCCGTATTGAAACATCAACATTGACGATATCATTCACAACCAATTGTTTGCGATCGTAATTGACATCGATGGTAAACGGTGGTTTCTCGGGCCTTGGCAGATCCTTCCAAGGGATATAGTAGGATCGGGTCAACTCATACAGAAAATTACCTTCACCTTTAAGCGTAATCTCTACGACATTATCTTTGCCGAGATACGGAGTAAGATCGATCTGATGCATAAGATCCGCATTGCTTTTGTCGATCTTGATATCTTCAACGGTCTTGCCGTTGAAAATCACAATTACCTGCCCTTCAACATCTTCAACCGTTCCACCGAGGGCGGCGACCATAGAACGCAGGGCAATCACTGTGCCTTGAGTAGTATACCATAACCCGCTCGGGTCTTTGGATTGGATAAGATAGGTAAGTACTTTACTCACGACATCCGGGTACTTACCCGCTTTGATCAAAGCATAAACTGCCAGCCCAGTAGCCTCGATATCCGCACCCTTACCTCGCGAGAAAGTTATTGATGGAATATCCGACTCCCAGTACATAACATCTTTATCGATTTTGGCCATATCAACGAGCTTTTTGAGAACTTCCATAGTCTGGGCGCCTTTTGGTTCAACCGCAACAAAGGCATTGGCAACCAAAGCCAGAATATATGGATCGTTCGCCGCCTTCAGATTCTTGAATAAATAATCGATTCCCTTTGTGACCGCTTGGCTCCGATCACCGGTTTCACCCAGTGCCCAGCAAATATAAGCAGTTGGCATTAGCTGATTATTCTGGATGCGACCCCATGATTCCTGATGCAGGTATTGCTTATCCGGCGACCATGAACCATCTTTCTCCTGTTGATTCTTCAACCACTGAGCAGTGCGTTCGATAACCCGCTCGTCGATCTCATATACCTTGGACATATCATTGAATTCCATCAAGCCATAGGCAGTAAGGATCTTGTTCGCTGGAGCATCACCGAACCATGAAAAACCTCCGCCAGTAACTTCAAAGCTCAGTAACCTTTGATAGCCCAGGCTGATATATTGTTCTGCACTCATTTCGGTTTCTGGTTTGATCTGTTCGCTCTGACGGAGATAATTGAGCAGCAATATATTCGGATAGGTAACCGATGAAGTCTGTTCAAAACAGCCAAAAGGCATCTGAAATAATTTGTCAAGACCATCAACAACCTGTGAATATATTCCCGGGTAAAGTTTAAACATTAATTGATTGCCATCCGGGATCGCATTGGCTGGGAAATTTATTTTGTGTGAGACCCGGTCTTTCAACCGGTCGGAAACGATATCATCAAAACGCTTACCATTAGGCAAAACTGCGATCGACCGCTTTATCGCATCCGACTTGGCTTCACCATATGCTTTAACCAGTATTTGATGGTATCCGATCTTGTCCACCATGATCGGGAAATAAACAACCGAGACTTCATCCTTTTTTAGATTCCTGGTTATTTCCTGATTCCCTTTGATCTCGAACCAATCTTCGCTCTGCAATTCGATCCTCACTTTTTGATCACGCGGGAGATAATTATAGATAGCGATCGGTATCGAGATCTCATCACCCTCGGTAAGGGCGACCGGAAGATCAATGTCAACAAAAAACTCTTGAAAGACCAGTATCGAAGAAAGGTTGGATCCGAGTTCACCATGAGCCGATGAAGCAAAAGAGGTAACCCGCCAGGTAGTGATCGCATCGGGCATGGTTACGGCCAGTCTTGCTACACCACTCGCATCGGTTATCAAAGCCGGTTCAAAAACAAAAGTCTCGGGAAAGAATTCCCGCACCCTCGGCTCATCAGGACCACCATCAGCTTTTTTGTCGCGCGGCGGCGGTGCCGCGGATTTTGCGGCTATCATCGGTCTTTCAGCGGTTGCGCCGGCAACGGCTCGGGGAGCCATGATTCCATCAGCCTCGAACATCACTTCTTGATCCCATCTTCCTCCCCATCCCCATTCGGTAATATCATCTTCATTATCAAAAATTCCATCCGGTCCGGCCGAAGCAATATTGAACCAGGATAGTTCATTTTCACTGGTCGTAATCCGGTATTGGCGCGACCAGGGATCCATAATCTCGGAGAACCTTAAAAATCCCTCATCAATAAGGGTTTCAAGACCGCCGGCTGCTTTTGGATATTTATTGTGGACAGCATAATACTTATTGATCGCCGCATAGATATTATCCCTGGTTTCAGTCAAACGCGAAGAAAATGCCTGTATGATCTTGGAATCGACATCCTGTGGGGTAGTATAATTTACTGCAAATGGTTCTTTTGGGACTAAGGTCGAGAACATGATATTTTCCGCGCGGGCTTGAATACCTTTCTTCAACACGATCGCCTCCGGTTCAAAACCATGTATCTCATAGCGGGGTTCCAGTAATTCCTTTTCCAGGGTGAAATACACTTTTTCCAATCCAGGCTGCAACTCTGACACGGCGAATACCGCTTCATCAACGATCGCCACACATAAAGCAGCAACGCGTGGCTTACCGTCATTCCCTTTCACCGTGAATACTACATTGGCATCACCACCGGGTAAATACTCATCCTTATCCCCTTTGACATTTATGACCAGATCATCAGCTGAATGAATATAACAGAAACGGGTGTCGCGCACAATATCGCTTCCCGGCGTTACAATATATGCGTGTATCCATATTGAGCCATCCAGATCTGGGGTCAGATTCAAGCGATAATTACCGAGCCCTTTCGAGATCTCGACTGAACGGATGAGCATTGTTTGATTATCCTTGACAATATCAATATAGACGCGTCCGGTTTGACGCGTAGTCAGGAAACCGATATCGACCGATTCCCCAACCTTATATATACCCCTTGGCATACGCATTATTATTTGATCACGATCGACATCAAGAGAAAAGGATTTTTCCAAACTTGAGCTCTCTCCCTTATCATCCTTGGCTTTAATGCTCAAAGTGATCTCGCTCTTTACCGGTCGATAATAGAACTCGGCGATACCAAAATCATCGGTCTCAGATGATATTTTTTTACCGTCAATATTTACTTCAATATTAGCCTTGCACGGTGAGCCATCCGGGTAATTCGCAAGCACGTAAAAACGATTATCAAGATTAGCCCGGAAATTGCCACCCTCGGGAACGATCGAAATGGTTATCAGATCCTGTACGATTTTTTTCTTGATCGAGATCTTTTCACTATGATTCGCCTGGTCGGTCACCTCAATATCGAGACGGATAAAGGCATCGCCCTTTTCCAATGGTTCACCGACAAAATATTCGGGTAATTTGCCGGTAAAATGATACCGACCGCTATTATCGGTTTTACCGCTTAGTTCAGCTTCACGCTGAAAACCAATATCGTAACGGTAGATTGTGATAATCACTTTGGAATTCACCACTGGCTTTCCGAAAAAGTATTGAACATCCAGATCACCCTCCAGCGTTTCTCCGGGCAGATAATATTCTTTGTTAGTCGTTAACACTGGTTTGAATTTTGGCAGAACGTATTTCTCTACCTTAACCGTCTTCTCGACTTTTTCTGGTCCAAGCAATGCCCTGACCGTATAATTACCAAAATTTATCTCATCCGCAAGGCTTAATTGCGCATAAGCAGTACCATAATCATCGGTTTTTATGGTCTTTTTAAATATTTTATTACCCTTACTATCCTCGACCTCTAATACTATTTCTCGGCCCTTAACCGGTTCAAGATCTGGTTTTTTCAAAGAAAGGGTACGCAGGTGTATTGTCTGACCGGGCTGATAGATCGGCTTATCAGTAACTAAATAGGTCAGGTTCCCGGTACGTAGATTTATACTAGCCTGATGCTGGTCCGAACCGATATCCGAGCTAATGTCAAAACGCAGTTCAGCCCGATCCAGATCCTCGGGGAGATCGAACTGTACCGGGCAGCTGCCGCTGCGGTCGGTCACGCCGTTAAAGACCACATCTTCACTCTTCTCATTTATTAATGTCACTTTTACGCTGGCACGATCAAGTGGCTCATCGGTTTTTTGATTACGTACGATAACCTGATACTTGATCGTAGTGCCTTTTATGAAATCATCCTGCCCGAGTATTTTCACGATCATACGGTCCTGTAATTGAAAAAGTGAATAAATACGTGTTTCGTTCTTAAAGACAACCTTCACCCTGAGCAGATCGTAATCCTCAACCTTATCCTTGACCGATACTTTAATCGGCAGTTGATAATAGTCGCTGTTAATATAGGCAAAACGGTAGCTGCTGCCAATTACATGGTCGTCGGGCGTAATAACCTCGATCACGCATTTACCAACTTTTCCTTTCATATCATTTATCGGTATGCTCAACTCAATGTTCTTACCGGCACCGCCAATCAGCGCAAAGCCCAATACGGTGACCAGAATGATACTTAGAATGACACTGCTGACAACTGCTTTCATAAATCCTCCTTATATAAAAAAATACAGTTCAATAAATAAAATATTCCCCTCTTTTTCTGAGTTAAGGCAGAGATTTTTGGATCAATGTTTCTTGTTGATGCGTTTTATTAATCCTGACTTATACCGCGCCGCTTTGTTTTTGCGAATTATACCATCCTGAACGGTCTTATCGATCAAAGACTGGACTTTCTTGTATTCTTTGGCAGCTGCCTGCTTGGTCTTAAGCTTGGTCAACTTTTTGATCGCCGCCTTTAATTGCTTTTTGTGGATCGTATTAGCTTTACGGCGCTTGGCATTCTTTCTTATATTTTTCAAAACACTTCTAGATCTTTTCATAGGTTATTATATTCTAAACGTTTTATCTGTCAACACCTTTTACGCCTTCTCATCATTTGATTTATAGTCTTTCATCGTTTTCAAATCAATCTATCAGGTCTTTATACATTTGGAGTTTACGCAATCTAGTTGGATGCCTTAATTTCTTCAATGCCTTGGCCTCGATCTGGCGTACTCGTTCCCTTGTTATATTGAACATACGACCGACCTCTTCCAGCGTTTTAGGTATCCCATCATTCAAGCCAAATCGCAGCCGTATGATCTTTTCCTCGCGTTTGGGGAGGTCGCGCAGTATATCATCAAAACGATCTTTCAGCACCGATATCGCAGCACGTCTTGATGGCGAATCAGCAAGCGGATCTTTGATAAAATCTCCGACAAAACTTGATTCTTCATCATCGATCGGTTTGTCAAGGGATATCGGGATCAAGGAAATGTTGTGAGCCATTCTCACTTTATCGGTCGGTATGTCAAGACGACTGGCTATTTCCTCGACGGTCGGTTCTCGACCCAGGTCCTGGATCATATCACGTTGAGCCCGGGCAACCTTATTCATTGTATCCAAAATGTGAGCCGGGACCCGGACGGTACGCGCTTGATCGCCGATCGCACGGGTTATCGCCTGACGTATCCACCAGGTCGCATAGGTCGAGAATTTATAACCTTTTCGATAGTCAAATTTCTCAACCGCTTTTATCAATCCATTATTACCCTCACCGACCAGGTCAGCGAATTCAAGACCGCGATTCACGTATTTCTTAGCGATCGATATCACCAAACGCATATTACCCTCGATCATTCGCTGCCGAGCACGGTTTATCAGATCTTCCCAGTTACGAACTACCATGATCGTATTAACCAGGCTCTTGCCATCGACATTCAATCCCTTAACGATCTGTCTTCGTATTTTCTGACATTCGCGGATCTCATCTTTGTTCCGCAGCCGGGGCAGAACTTTCTGAATATGATTCAGTTTTTCGGTATTTTCTTTGAACTCACTGATTGCTACATTGAACACGCTGTGCTGTAATGAAAGCGCATTGAGCTTACGTAATATTCTCTCTTCTTTTTCGAAAATGCGCCATTCAAGGTTCTTATTCTTCTTGGCGCGAAATTTATGATATGAATCGACCAGAGAATTGTAATCCTTTCCGATCGATTTGACCCGTCTTACAAAACGTTGCCGTTCAGCCCAGAAGGTCCGCTTGTCCATCATGGCCTCGATCTCCACCCTTGAAATCTGGTCAAGGCTCTTATGACATAGTTCAACCTGTTTGCATATCTCGAGCAACTTGTTTATTGCGCAGGGATAAGCAAGAAATTGTCTTTCGATCATATTATAACCGGTCTCGATCTTCACCGCCAGTTCGTATTCTTCTTCTTTGGTAAGCAGGTCGTATTTTGCTAATTCCTTGAAGTATGCACGTATCGGTTCCTCGGGACGAACCGTTGTTTTTACTTTGGTCTTCT
>MEUM01000015.1:31145-41652 GCA_001771735.1 Caldifarciminota bacterium RBG_13_43_14
TTATTTTACCATCGATCTTCGCTTTATTGATTATCTTGCTTGAATATTTCAATGGACACTCCTTTTAACAAAAAATCAAATAAAGTTATTGCGGCGCCTGAACATGATCCCAACTCAAATTTGTTAATTTGCGCTTTAATTCCATATGTTTCCGAAGGACACGTTCTTCGGCTTCCTCATTACCTTTCACCCTGGCTAATTCGACTTCCTGTTTTCTATCTTCCACCCGCAATTTATATCTTATCAAGGCACTGGTAAATCCATCTTGACTTATCGGTTCATTTCTCATGAGTGGTCCGATTAACCTCTCATGCACATATTCATTTGATTGTTCCATAATTTCATCGACCGAAATTTTATCATCTTTGCACAATAGCTCATAAATTTTCTTTAAATTTTTGTCTTCGAAATCATCGGACGAAAGGACTTCCCGGGCTAAGGATACGAATTCACGGTAACTGATCAGCCAAATAATCAGTTGTTCACCCTCGGTTAGTTTGGTTTCACGTTGCTTTTTGATGACCGGTTTTTCGACCTCATCCGCGCGCATTTCTTTCTTTATTTTATCTTCGGTGATATCAAAAACATGAGCTGCATATTTAATATACCGATCCTGCCGTATCGGGTCCCGGATCGTACTTATCATCTGGATCAAATCTTTGATCAATGTCACCTCTTGTTCGACGGTATCGGTTTTAACCATTCGACGGTAAAAATGGAAAAAATCCACGGCATCCTTCACCGCCTTACGTAATTTTTCCTCATCCCCTTCCCGAATCAACGCATCAGGATCCTGTTCATCCGGCAATGCCGTTACGAACACATCCACCTGGGAATTAATCAAAAGACCTATGGCTCGTAAGGCGGCCTTGATCCCGGACAGATCCCCATCGAAAAGAATGTTGACCCGTTTAGTATAGCGTGCGATCAGCGATGACTGATTTTCAGTAAGCGATGTTCCCAGCGGCGCCGCGCAATAGTTAAAACCATGTTGATAAAGGCTCAATAGATCAAAATAACCCTCAACTAAAATTGCATCATTATGTTGTCTGATATTCTCTCTTGTTTGAAATAGACCGTAAAGCACATCACCTTTCTTGAAAATCGGGCTTTCCGGTGAATTTAAATATTTTGGTTTGATATTATCATCTATACCTCTTCCCCCAAATCCGATCACCCGGCCGGACAGGTTAAAGATCGGAAAAATTATCCGCGCCCTGAAGACTTCACGTCCATTTGATATAAGCCCAAGTTTATTTAAACAGTCGGAAGAAATCCCTTTTTGCCTCATATAAGTAATCAGGCCCCCTGATGTTGGGGCATAGCCAAGATGAAATTCCTTAAGCCGGTTGATATCTGTTTTCCTTTCCAGCAGGTATTGCTTCCCCCGTTTACCGACTTCCCGAGTTAAACATAGACTGTAATATTGCGCAGCCGATTCATTAGTATCATACAACTCTTTGTGTTTGAGCCCGTGACTCGTATCGATCTCCAGGCCAACACTGTGAGCCAGTTTTTTGACCGCGGCCGGAAAATCAAGTTTTTCGTATTCCATTAGAAAACTTATTGCGTTTCCGCTTTTCTTACAGCCAAAACAATAAAACATCCTCTTTTCCGGGCTTACATAGAAAGACGGCTCAGTCTCATGATGAAAAGGACATAGTGCCCGGTAATTTTTGCCCATTTTACGCAGTTGTACGTATTGGGATATCACTCCGACTATGTCAACCAGACGTTTTACTTCTTCGATCTTTTCTTTCTCGATCATTTTTCTTTTCTCAGTTGTATCAAGGATTCAGGTTCGACCCAGTAAAAAATATTCTCCAAACTGATCTTGTATTTCCCATCATGCTCTTCCATGACCAATCCAGGTTTACTAATACCGTTAATATGCACCAATTCACCGATCCGGGGATAATATGGTTTATTCTTCTCTTCCGGCGGTAACGCCTGATCAAAAAATTCCCGCGCCTTTTTAACTATTTCGCCATCAGCCTTTTTTGATCTCAGATCTTTTATCAATCTCTCAACCGAGCGTTTGGCCGAAACCATTTCCTGTTTGTACTTCAATCGCAGATCGTCAACTTCCTTTTTGCGTCGTGTATTCAATTCATCAAGTTTAATTTTATATTCCTTGATCATTAAATCGAGCTCTTTACGCTCCTTTTCCGCGGCGGTACGTTCCCGGGAGAGATCCTCCAGCAGGGTATTAACTGATAATTTATCACTACTCAAATGTTTGATCGCACTATCAATTATTGGACCATTGATCCCAAGTGTTCTCGCCAGTTTGATCGCATTGCTCGATTGCGGTACACCCAACATTAACCGGTAGGTAGGTCGATCAGCATATTCCATACCACCATTGATCATATTGCGATGCTGGCTGGCGAAGATCTTCAGAGTTTCATTATGAGTGGTCGCGATCACCGTGCCCCCTTTCCTGACAAACTCCTCGAGCAATGCGGATGCAAGCGCTGAACCCTCTTCAGCCGACGTTTGGCTCATTAACTCATCGAGCAGGATCAATGAATTACGGTTCGCATTTAATGATTCCTTGATCCATTTCAGATGGCCGGCAAATGTAGAAAGATCGAATTCGATGCTTTGCTCATCCCCAATATCAGCATAAACTTCTTCAAAAAAAGGCATAATACTGCCTTCGCCCGCGGTAATAAAAAAACCGCACTTTGCCATTTGAACAAGCAGCCCAATGGTCTTAAGAACGACGGTCTTGCCGCCAGCGTTCGGACCGGAAATCAGCAAAACCGTTTTTTCAGGAACTAATTTTAGATTCAAAGGCACAACATTTTGGCTTATCCGTTTGAGTATGGGATGATAACCATCAATGATCGTCAACCCGTCCCCGAATACCGGACGTGTTGCATTGAGTTCGTTGGCGAACTTTACCTTGGCAAATCGAAGATCAAGTCCGACTACGGTCTCGATATCGCTTTCAATATCGTTTATCTGAGTTCTGATCAATGCGGTCAGCTGTTTTAATATCCTTTCGATCTCCTGGGTTTCCTGCTCTTCCAGTTCGACCAGCAAAGCTGCATCATCAGTGATCTCAACCGGTTCAACAAAAACGGTTTCGCCAGAATTTGAATATGCATGTACAATTCCATTAAAATCCTTTTTAAAATTGCGTTTTAGCGGCAGAACGTACCGGTTATTGCGTTCGACAATGGTCGCATCGGAAAAGATATTGGATCGCTCAGAAAGCAATTTCAGCAGTTTCTGATGAATATTATTCTTCAACTTGCGCTTTCTGGTTCGAATGCGCGCCAATTCAACCGATGCATTGTCACGGACTTCACCATTCTGATCGACACATTTATCAAGTTCGGAAATTATATTGGTATAATCGGCAATTCCATTAAAATAGCGGTTCATAGGCGGGTTTCTGTATTTTCTTTTCAGCCCCGTTATCATTACGAACCAATTATAAAGCTTATGTAATTGACCCGTGTTCAAAAAAATAACATTGATCAGCTCTTTTTCAAGCTCACCTGGTTCAGATGGTAGGCTAAGCGTCAAAGGCTCGCCAAAACGGCTCAAATCATGTATTCGACCAAACTCCTCCTCTAAATTCACTGTATTCTGGAAAGGAACGATTTCAAGGGCTCTTTTTCTGGCGGTCAGTGTTTGACAATATTTGGCAAGTAAACTTAGAACCTTAGGGAGTTCAAGAACTGTCTCAGCATGGGATCTTCCTATAGCTCCTCCCGCTGCCTTTTTAGTTCTTTCTTGCGCGCCATTATCAAACGCCTTTTCCTTCTTTCACTCGGTTTTTCGTACACTTCATGCCGTTTTACATCTCGAAGAATACCGGCACGCTCAACCGATTTACGAAAGCGACGAACTGCATTTTCAAATGATTCACCTTCGTATATTATAACCTTCGTCATTAAATTGCACCTCCCTTCTATAACGGTATATTATACTGAAAAATCGGGATTTGTCAAGGGGTTATTTTAATAACTCTTTATATTTAAGGATATTATGCTGATAAATTAAAAATTTACACGACTTTTGTAAAATTCAATGAAAAGATAAATTTTGGGCGAAGCAAGGCTCATCTGAGCCACGGATAACTACCTGAGCCACCCGGCTCGTTGAACAACGGCAATCTTAGGGTGGCGCGATAAATATTGATTTATTGATACTTATACCAATGACCTCCAATTTTTTCCTTTAAGCTCAATTCGGGCGAATCTGAGCCAATGAGCCCAAATTCTATCTTCTTTAAAAACGCAAAAGTCGTGTAATTAGATCAAATAATATTATTTTTTATAACTATTATCGGTTAAGCCTCGTTTTTTCATACATTTTACAATTGAAACGCCAGCCGATGTGCCGATACGATTTGCCCCGGCATTAATCATAGTTATTCCAGTATCATAATCTCTAATTCCGCCTGAGGCTTTCACGCCAAAATCATGCCCAACCGCGTCACGCAACAATTTGACATCTCTTACCAATGCACCCTCTTTATTAAAACCGGTGGAAGTTTTCACAAAATGAGCCCCGCTTTCAATGATCAATTTAGCCGCATCTTTTTTTTCAGCGTCAGACAACAGGCAAGTTTCAATAATGACCTTAACTACATGACCTTGAGCTGATTCCACAACCGCGGTAATATCGGCTGAAACATTTTTATAATCTCTTGATTTAAAATACCCGATGTTCATGACCATATCGATTTCATCACATCCTTTTAATATTAGATCTTCAACTGCCTTTACTTTCACTTTTGTTGATGACGCTCCCAGAGGAAAACCAACCACACTGCATCGCTTGATATTCGCAGGCAATTCCTTATGGATCAGCTCAAGCCAGCATGGATTGACCACGGCTGCATAAAAATCATATTGTATCACCTCTTCTATGAATTTCTCAATCTCCTCACGGTTGGCTTCGGGTTTAAGTATTGTCTGGTCTATGTAGTGAGCTATATTATCCATATTTGCATCAAGGGGGATTATCACAAAGATAATCCCCCTTTTTTATTCTTATCTTGCTATCGCGTTACGATGATTTTCTGGGTAATATGATCATTAGAGGTTTCCAATACGATAAAGTATACGCCATCTGCAATGTCACGGTTATTACTATCTTTCAGATTCCACGTTAGAGTATGGGAGCCATTCATTATATTACCGTCATATATATTGTTTATGAATCGTCCACTAACATCAAATGCCTGTATCGCAACATGACTTGCATAAGGAATGCTCAAATTCATTAGTACTATTGATCCAGCGGGGTTGGGATAGATCATAAGGTTGAATAGCCTTGGTGAAGCAGACTTCTGTTCTCCGGCACCAAGCGGCGGATAGAATCCCCTGACCTTCACGACCTGATTCTCGTGAGGTGCTCCGGCCGTGATCTCTGGAATGGTAATCCAGTAATTTCCGTCTCGCGGATCATATTCAATGCCCCTCAGATTCCAGCCCGGATTCAATAACATTCTCCGGCCGGTCAATACTGGCGGCTCTCCGCCATATTCAACAATACCCACGCTGTCAACTGCCGTACCGGCAGCATTAAACCAGGTATGGGTCATTAAATAGGTACCGCCTACTTCATCATAGGCAAGACATCTCGAGTTATAGTATCCTTGTATCGGATTCGTATACTGGGTGAAATTTTCGAGCGTATCCCCGACATAAATATATTGAGTCGCACCAAGCGCGCCTCTGCGGTCGACACACCACATTTCTTCATTATGCATCGCGATACCTATTGGATAATCGACTGCAGGATTAGGAAACTGTCTGAGCACGGCACCGGTTGTCTTATTGATTTTCCACAGTTGTTTCTGATTCCAGCCGGTTACCCATAGTCGATTATCAAAGGCCGAGTATTCAATACCACTCATGCAGGTATCAGGCGCTGGAGTTGTGCCAAGTGAAGTCACAAAGCTATCGGATGACAAGACAAAGAGATTACGACCATAACCGTCACAGATATATATTCGGTCGCCAACCCGGTCATAGGCTACGCCATAGAAAAATCGGCTTGTATTTGAATACGAGGTCTGTTTTGGTCCCCAGACAATCGTTCCTGGCGCCATGCCAATAGTCAATGAGAACGGACGAATCCAGGTAGTTTCAGCCGCCGCCAGTACAAGCTGAAAATCAGCAACTGTACCGGGCGGTGTTGATGCGTTAACATTAACGTCGAAAGGATCCGATGCATTATTGGTGCTGTCGCCGGCATTTAACGTTCCAAAACCGTAGGTAGAATCAGTGATCGTTATATAGGATGAACTCGTGCGCAGTCGACCTTGAATATTAGTTGCCGGTAAATTGCCTGTATTCTTAATGAGATTTACAATACCGCCATTTTCGCCTGGATCAAGTTTGCCATTACCGTTATTATCGTTAACTACTGATGTTAAGCGCAGCACCACATTAGGCATATTACCGACCGGAACCGCATTAAGCGCGGCATAGCAATTCAATCTTCCCCAGCCATAATTGTTGTTCGGGTACGGTGCACCTTGAGAAGGATGATCGGCATTGTCAAGCAGTATATTATAAATGGTATTGTAATCCAGTATCGGATTCTTCTCAAGCAACAAAGCAACGGCTCCGGTAACATGCGGACTTGCCATGGAAGTGCCGCTCATGGTCTGATAACCGCCGCCCGGCGCAGCCGAATTGACATTTACACCAGGCGCGCTGATATCCGGTTTTGTGCGATTCCAATCAGGCCTTTCCCAGTATTGCGTATCGGTCCAGGGCGATTGATTGGGCGCCGGTCCGCGCGATGAGAAACTAGCAATATTATCGCCGCTGTCCACGGCACCGACGCCGGTCACGGTCGGGAAATTGCCGGGCGTACCGGCAGTTCCTGAACCAGAGCCGGCATTGCCAATTGAAAAAACCGGTACAATACCAAGATCGCGCCAGTTCGCACAATCAGCCCAGAATTCAAGCGTCGTCTGATTATTATTTCCCCATGAATTGCCCACTACCTGAGCGCTTTGTCCGGCAAACCATTGAAAAGAATTGTGTATCCAGGTCGCCTGTCCAGAACCGCCAGCGTCAAAGCATTTCGCACAAATAAAATTCGCTCCCGGCGCAACCCCGATGTCCGGATCAAAACTGCCATTCCCATCGCCGCCGCAAATACTGCCCATAGTATGTGTCCCATGACCATGATCATCATACGGTGCTGATTGGCCGTTCACTGCATCATACCAGCCGCCGGTGATCCAGCGGCCGCCAAAAGCCGAATGAGTCACTTCGACGCCCGTATCCATATTGCCGACTATCACACCCGACCCAGTGAAACCGTCATTCCAGCATAAATGCGCGCTGATCAGCGTAATTGCCCAGGTCGGCGCTAATGGTGCCACTTCTTCGCCCTTGTTGTATTCGAGTTGAATGACAAAATCATCAATTACATAATCGACATCGTTACGGGCGGCGACTGTTTCTATGATATCACGTGTCGTGCTGAAAGTCATTCCATTAAAGATCCAGTAGGATTGATAGTTATTTATTCGTTCACCAAGTGATTCAAGATATTGAGCAAGATCATGTTGTGAGTTTTGTGAAAAATCCTGAAGGTGTTGTAATTTCTCTGCCTTAGCTGCGGTCGGCATTAATGAAAGATCGGCCTGTTCTTTCATATGAACTATTACCTGGAGTTTTTCTCCTTGGGGTAGATCGGTTAGTCTTTCTTGAAGCTGCTGATGCACTACACCAGCCTGTGCAATAAACGCTAATGCACACAATATTATCATTGATTTTTTCATGTACTCTCCTCTCACCTTGTCCATACATTATGTATTTATTCTATGCGGTTTTGTTTCTCGCTTCACCTCCTTTCATCGCGATTGCTCGCTCTCTATTTTATTATAAAAGGAATAAAATAATTGTCAATACCCGAATAGAGAAAGAGGGCAGGTGTGATACCTGCCCTCTTTCTTAACTAGTTTGAATTAGCGTACGAATACCATTTTTCTAGTGCCTGAGTAGTTTTCGGCGTCGTATTGGTAGAAGTAAATACCTGCACTTACCCGGCGGTTCTGATTATCGTTTCCGTTCCAGATCATATCATGTATGCCTGGTTCAACAACGCCGTCGACCATGGTCTTAACCAGCTGGCCAGCAGCATTGTAGATCTTGAGGCTTACTTGAGCAGTTCTGGGTACACCGAAACGGATCGCAACCGTGCGCGTGAATGGATTAGGCATGGGATTGAACAAGCAGAAATGAAGCGGTATCAACCTACCGTCTTCGGTGGTGCCGGGAATAAGCTGTCCGTCAATCACGGTGAAAGTCCTCATCACGGCCGGTCCCCAGTTATTACGGGCATCGCGTCCCCTTATCCAGAGAGTACAGATCTGAGTTGTACCAAGATTGTAAACGCAGCTAAAAGTATCAACCACACCTTCCTGGATCGCGTTCCAACCGCCGTCGCTAGGATACATTGCTTCACCGGCACCAGGTGCCGCCGCGCTCGAACCCAATGACCACTCAGCCGCCGCAATATTGCTCAAACCGGTCAATGAATCATTGACCACCGCTCTGAATGGCAACATTAGATTCGTCGGTGTCACTACTTTCGGATTGGTCTGCACGCCAATCGACATCGGCAGTACTTTTGGACCGATATAGTCGTTGCCCGTGATATTGATCGTGAAATTCGTTGTCTGAGCAAAACCTTTCATTGACGGATACACATTGCGATCACTGACTGTTACTCTCACCCGATAACGCGCGCCATTGGTCATACTGCTCACATTCCATGAATATGGCGAAGTAATACCGGTACCAGCAACCAGCGTGATCCAGGTCTGGCCTTCATCCGGCGAGTATTCGATCCAGGTCGAATCCAGAGCCGCTCCGCCATAAGCAACGGCAGTCCAGGCAATAGATATCGGACTTGATGAATATGTATTGCCACCCACTGGTGAGGATAAAGTAACGTCAGGATGATCATGACCAATCAACCAGATGAAGTGATAGTTCAGAATATCAGGTAGTTTAATGGTATCCATCTGAGTTATGGAAAATGCATTCATTATTGTCCGGGTCCGGTAACCACCCCAGACACCATCACCAAGCGACCCATGAGTATTAGCAGATTCCCATTTTGAACCGATGCGGCCGCCAGTAGTCGAGTTAAACAACCAGATACGAGTGGCTACTCCTGTATCCCAGGCATTGGGCGGATTATTAAGCGGCTCCAATGAATCCGCAATTGCTCCATCGCGATGCGCAGTATAACTCACCGGCGTAACCGAATAAGAACCGCTGATCGGATCTCCAGTCACACCATAGATATTGTAAGTGCCGACCGGCGTAAGATCATACTTATATCTTACCTGCATATAGTTCTTACACCACAGAGAATCATACCCAGGGTTAGAACTATTAGCCCAGGCGTGCCAGAGCACATCATGCGAGGCAAAGGCAATCCTGCCGCCAAGCTCCTCATACCTTCTTATCGTTTCCTGTTGAGCCGGGAAGAATGGCGGATATTCATCCTCATATACCACAAAGGTCGCCTTGTAATTTTTCATTACATTTCGAGACGGCAAATAACCCCCATTGTCTGATGTTTCCCAATAAGTATAGGTCCAGCCGCCCTGCTCAATTGCTTTACGGAAACGATTCCTTAAATCAGGAAGTGCTTGACCACTAGGAACACCATCATCAAGACCATCAGCAAGGACAACCAGAATATCAATACCTGCGGAAGCCTGGGTAGTAAATGAGTAATGCAAACCACCGTTATTGTCCTTCACCAGGTTACCACGGAAATCCCGGGATTCAACATCATAATAGTAAGTAACCATTGATGTAAGACTGCCAAGCCGGACACGATGCGGCACCACATACGGCGTATCAGCACCAGCAACAAGGTTTAAATTACCCGGATCGGTTCCATAGTAAACCTTTGAATTCGCATTGTCATTGGTTATCCAGCAAACCTCGGCCGAAAACGCTCCGATATTCTCGCAATGAACATTGCTGATCAAAAAATACTCGGCATCAACACCGGCCCAGGTCGTGGATGTATGGGACGGATTCGCATCAACATAGGTGACATATATCGTATCACCCTGACACACTGATAAACGGCCGTCACGATGCACGGGTTTGTGGAATAATAATGGTATTGAACCGTTGAAAATATAGCCGTTATTAGCGATCTCACGGCAGTATAGAGTTTCCGGCTGGGTTTCGGTTAAAACACTGCGTATTGCTACCAGTACCGAATCAACAGTACCGGCTGCGCCATAATTGGTATCTTCGACTCTTATCCGAACCGTATCGATAACAAAATCATTGGCGCGGTAAACCGGTTTGTTCAAGCCGATAAATCCGGCAACTGTACTCGCGGTGTAAGTGATGACGAGACTGAAAGGCTGGGGACCAACCGGAACATTGCGCCCCTGTATGGTCACGCGCCAATCGCCCGCGGCCGGATTATTTACCCGAATACATTCTTCAACATTGAGCGAGTCGCGTCCGGTTGGATT
>MEUM01000015.1:41682-48950 GCA_001771735.1 Caldifarciminota bacterium RBG_13_43_14
GGGCATCGCCGCTGAAATAAAGCACTGAATCAAGATCAACCCGGCCCCAACCTTGATTATTATTTGGAATTACACCGGCTGCAAGGTTAGTACAGTTAGAATCAGAAGAGTTGATCAGCATTGCTTTAACCAGTGAAGCCGAAATGAATGACATTGCATCAGCTGAATTCAATGCGCCGGTCGGATACCAGCCCTCGCGCAAATATTGACGGACCAGGGCACCAGATGCAGCGGCACCTGGACTTGACATGCTCGTACCGCTCATAGTAATTGTTCCAGTTGTACCAGTACCTGCCGAAGTGATTGACATACCCGGAGTAAGCAAGGTTGGCTTCATGCGGCCATCCTGACATGGCCCACGGCTGGTTGTAGTATAATACGTACGGCAGGCCGTGGAATTACGCGTACCACCTACTGATACGCAGTTCTTGGCAGTTGCCGGCGAACCCACGGTACCGGCTCCACTCGAATTACCGTTCGAGTAGAAAAGCAAGAAATCCTTATGACCCCACATGAATTGGTCAACCGCCAGGGCATTCCCATTATAGGCACCAGCCACCGCCGCACCCCATGAATTGCTGCTGAGATAGGCACGGGTTGGCGGATAATACTTGTTATACGGTCGTATATACAAATCATTAAGATCACCGAATATGGATAGAGTGTCGCCTAATCGTCCACAGTCATTGAAATACAGCCTCGCCCGTTTGGCAATTCCATCATAATAACTTGAACCAAGGGTTGTGTCATCCCCTGAAATTGTTCCGCTGGTATGCGTACCGTGATAAGACCCTGCGTCACCCCAGAGAATTCCTGATAGAGCGCCCGAGTCATACGCGACAATCGCATTATGGGTTGGGTAATAACCCCAGGTAGGAATCGCGGGACTGCCCGAACGATGCATATAATGATCAGTATTTATACCGGTATCGCAATTATTGATGATTTCACCCTGGCCTACAATACCCATGCCCCAGATCCGGCGGGAAACAAGATCGGTCGCAGATGGAGCGGTTGCCCAGTAGCCGGTTTGCACAACCCATTGATATTGCTGATTATGCGTTTCCGGCTGTATATATGGTTCAACCCAGTATACGCCTGGGATACGGGTAATGGCATCGACATCTTTTTTATTGATCTTACCCATGATCATTTTATTGATGCCATTATCTGATACATTGAAATCAGTGTTTGAGGTTGCCGCGCTAATATCGTTCAAAACATCACTGATCTCGGCATCCATGAACAACAAAATAGTTGTTTGATGTTCTTCTCCAACCCGGTCGAAAAGCCATGATGATTTGTAGGCCGGTTGATATATGCCAACCCAATTAACGTCGGCATTTGATCTGACCACATCAACCGTGCTCGGATCCTCAATCGTACAGACAAAACCATAATGCGGCACATAAAAATGGATCCGGCCAATGCTTTCTAACCAGCTTCTCTGCTCTTCATATATCGGACCGTTGAATTTGACAATATAGTATTTTGTATCTTCAGGACTATGCATAAGCGCTTCCGGCAATTCCGGTTCGCCTGACTTGCCAAGATCCCTTGTATCAAAGGCAATGCCGTTTGAAAAAGTGATCTTAGTCGCGTTACCGTATAATACCGGTGTGAATGTCGATTTTTGTCCTTCGGATAATTTTGCTACATGTTCTTCAACTGGCACCTTGATATCGGGTAACAAAGGAGCTGGAGTTTGGGTATTTACCCATGACCTGTTCTGCGTACTTGCAGTAAGCATGACTACAAGAAACAGCAGTAAGAGCAATTTCTTCATTATACCTCCCTAAGATTATTCTTTGAAGCCTTAAGCCTTTATTCCCCACAAAATACATGGGTTTTTATGATTGAGCTTTTACCTCCTTTCAAAAATACTATTAGTTTATATTGAATAATTATAGGAAAAAGCATCTCGTTGTCAAGAGGCACGATACGCTTATCGCTGGGCACTTAACGCAATACGGCTGTTATCTGTTCCCTATACCCTGACCCCAATCGGGGTTCTCCCCCTGATTTCAACGATTTTAACATTTATTATTGATCCAACGGTCACTTTCTCATCGATAACGACATTTTTATTACCCCGGGTTTTGCCGCGCATTGCATTATCCCGGGCTTTTGCCTCGATCATTATTTCATATGTCTTCCCGATCATAGCTCTGGTCTTGTTTTTAATTATCGAGTTTTGAAATTCAATCAATTCGTGCAATCTTCTTTTTATCACTATTTCAGGCAGCATTGACATATGCGCCGCTTTAGTGCCGGCGCGGGGGGAAAACCGGTAGGTAAAGGCATCATCAAATTGCAGTTCATTGACCATATGCATTGTATCCTGGAATTCTTGCTCGGTCTCACCCGGAAATCCCACAATAATATCACTGGTTATAGCAGCTTCAGGAATCGAATCTCTTATTGCATTGACGAGCTGGCGGAACTTACCGGCGCTGTATTTTCGATTCATAAGATCAAGAATACGGTCATTACCTGACTGCAGAGGCAAATGGAACCATTCACAGATAACACTGTTTTCTTTTACGACATTTATTATTCTTTGGTCAAAATCCTTAGGATGAGATGTTAAAAAACGCAAACGCAATAAGCCTTCTAACCGGCTTATCCGTGCAAGCAATTCAGCAAAATCCATGTCATTGAATCGGTATTCATTAACATTCTGTCCGATCAATATAATCTCTTTTACACCCCGAGCGATCAAATACTCAGTCTCTCTTAAAATGTCCTCATACGAACGGGACCGGGCTGGTCCGCGTACAAACGGAACAATGCAATATGAACAAAAATTACTGCAGCCGCGCATGACCGCAACAAAATCAGTAATGCCGGTTTTGTCCGCATACAGGCCGCAATAGGTCTCATCCCCCAGGCTGGTTTCGACCATGCGCGATCGCTTTTCTGAGAGTTCATCGACAATCCTAATAATACTGCGATATGCATCCGGACCCAGAACAAAATCAATATAAGGGAATTCGAACATAATTTCACGTGATATGCGTTGAGCCATGCAGCCGATTATACCGAGTAAACGATCACCTTCTTCATGCCATCGCCGCAGAGATGCGATATGGCTCTTTGCCCGATTCTCGGCATGGTCTCGCACTGAACAGGTATTGATCAAAATAAGATCTGCTTCATCAACCGCGGTAACCGATTTGTGATCGTGACGATCTAATATCGATTGCAAAAGCGATGAATCCTTCTTATTCATCTGGCAACCAAAGGTGATTATCTTGTATTTCATATTAGTAGTTGCGCCGCTCTAAGATCGTACCGAATAATGTCTCATTCGACGATTCTATTTTCACTTTGTAAATATCGCCAATTTTTGCTTTATGATTAAGTATAACACGAAGATAATTATCGGTCAGACCGCTGTCTTTTAAACCAGCCTTATCAACGATCACATCGACCACTGAACCGATCATTTGTTCTCCAAAACGCCGTTGTTTTTCTTTTATAAGATCGTATAGAATATGGAGACGGTTTTTTTTGACATACTTTGGCACTGGATCGCCCAGATCGAACGCAGCCGTGCCTGGACGCGGGGAGTATGGAAATACATGTAAATGGGTAAAATTGTTTTTTTCGATAAAACGTAATGTATTATTGAAGCTCGAGTCGTCTTCACCTGGATAGCCTACGATTATGTCGGCACCGATCGCCACCCGATCGAATCGATCATTGATCAATTTGATCTTGTTTTCAATCTCGGCCGCCGAATAACCACGACCCATGCGTGCCAGTATGAAATCATCTGCGCTCTGGATCGGAATATGAAAATGCGGACAAAAAGGGATGGATGAAAGAGCAATGAGCAGATTATGAGTAATAAATCGCGGTTCAATCGAGGATAGACGAATTCGTGGTATGTCGGGCATATGTGAAAGTTCAGCGAAGAGATCGATCAAATTCCAATCCTGGTTAAATCCATATAATCCAAGATTAGCGCCGACCAGAACGATTTCTTTATAGGCCTGCTTATGTGCCCATTCGATCTCGTTCACCACCTCATTAATACCTTTGCTGATGATACGGTCGCGCACTTTCGGGACAATGCAATAATTGCATTTCCCATTACATCCATCCTGGATCTTAAGAAAATAACGGGCTTTTTCCGGTTCGGGTTTGGTTGCACTTATTAAGCCTGAACGTTCCATATTGTTGATTATTTTATAGGCTTTATTGTATTTCCCGGGATCATGATGGCTTGCACATCCAGTGGCGATAACCTTTGCATAAGGATTCAACCGCAACGCACGCCGAAATTTCTTTAATGATTTAATCTCGGCTTCTTTAGTAACACAACACGTATTTACGATAATTATATCGGTTAAACCGCGATATAATGACTTCAACGCATGACCATCGTATTGATTAAGTTTACAACCAAGATTTATTAATTTGGGCAAATTAGTATTAGTTAAAGCCCGGCTCTATTTTTTTTCTTCCTCGGTTTCTTCCGGCTCTTCTTCCGGTATACCCTGCACCTTGATTATGTCGCCGATCGTGAAGGTATCAACTGGCTTGGGTTTTGGTGGTTCTTCCTTTTTCTTGGGTGCTGGTTTATGCGGCTCCTTTTCGCTCAAGATAATCTGTCTGAGCCGCGGACTGATCTTGCGTATCAACACTTCTATCTCCTCGCCCAATTGATACAGATCCTTTGGTTTTTTGCCGCGGCGCGCGAGATAATTCAATGGTATAAACTCTTCAATACCGCCTTCGAGCATTAATCTAATCCCCTTGGGCAATATGTCGCTTACTTTACCAATTATCTTTTCGCCTTCGTTGTGTTTTTCAATGAACTGTGAGAACGGATCTTCCTTAGTATGCCTTATGCTTAGAGAGATACGCCTGCCTTTTCGATCGATTGACCGGATAACCGCTTCTACTTTCTGACCTTTTTTCAGAAAATCAGATGTTTTCTTGACTTTCTTATCCCAGAAGAAATCATTAATATGTATCAATCCCTCAACCCCATCGATCAGTTGCACAAACGCTCCAAAATCCTTCAAATTCGTCACCTGGACGACGACCTTTTGACCGACCTGGAATTGTTCGTCAACGGTCGACCAGGGATCTGGCTGAGTCTGCTTTATGCCAAGAGAAATACGGCGCTCATCACGGGCGATCGAGAGAACAACCGCCTCAACCGTATCACCAACTTTCAATAATAGAGATGGATCTTTTACATCTTTTTTCCAGGACATCTCGGACACATGGACTAAACCTTCAATACCTTTCTCGATCTCAACAAATGCGCCATAATCGACAACGCTCGTAACCCTACCAGTGATCTTCGTACCAACCAGGTATTTTTTCTCGATCTTCTCCCAGGGATGGACTGTAAGCTGTTTAAGACCAACTGCGACCCGGCCGGTTTCACGATCCATAACCAGCACCTTAACCTTGATCTGATCATTGATCTTTACGATCTCGGCCGGATGAGTGATCTTGGACCAGGAAATATCGGTGATATGAAGCAATGCATCAATACCGCCAATATCGATGAACGCTCCAAAATCGGTTATATTACGCACCGTACCGTCGATCACATCACCAATTTTGATCTTGATGAATATCTTCTTCCGCGCCTTTGCCTGTTCTTCCTCAACCGCCATTCGGCGTGACACAACAATATTCTTTCGCATCATGTTTATCTTCACGATCTTAACGCCGATCTTCTGACCGAGAATGCTATCAACATCGATCTGGGATTTAAATTCGATCTGCGAGCTTGGTAAAAAGGCCTCAACTCCAATCAGATCAACCGCGAAACCGCCTTTGATCCTTTTACGTATTGTTGCGATCGCCAATTCACTGTTTTCATATATGTGCTTTATTTTATCCCAGGCAAGTTGGAAATCAGCTTTTCTCTTTGATATGACTGGAAATCCATCACGATCTTCAAAAGCCTCGAGGAAGACATACACTTCGCCATTAACTGCGGCATCTTCTGGATCGGTAAATTCATCCAGAGGCAAAAATCCCTCGGCTTTCAAGCCCAGATTCAAAAGTACGCCATTTTCTGTCTTTTTTATGACCTTGGCCCTTACAATCTCACCGACTCTTAAACCGGTGAATGACGAATCAAGTAACTTCTTCACCTCATCATTGGACAAACTTTTCATTTATCAAAATCCTCCCTTTGAACAGTTTTGCTGTTCTATGAGCACTATTATAACCACACCGCTCTACTTGTCAATCACTAAACTGATATCGGTTAACTGACATCAGCCGACAGTTTTCATTTGACATTACCAACCCCATATATATAATCTATATCAAAGGAGGAATTAGATGAAATATTTCACTTTGTTGATGATCTTGGTGTTATTAACCTGCAGCACTAACAAGAAAGAACCGACCCCGATCATACCAGGGAAAGAGACCGGAACATTTATGCACATCGACGTTGAAAATTATGGAAAGATCGTAATTAAACTGCATAAAACTGAAGCTCCAAAAAATGTTGAAAACATAATAACCTTGACGAACAAAGGCTTTTACAACGGACTGACCTTTCACCGGATAATTAAAGGCTTCATGATACAGGGTGGTTGTCCGATCGGCGATGGAACTGGAACGCCGGGGTATGAATTACCAGATGAGATAAGTGCTAACCTCAAACATCTCAAAGGAACTATGGCCATGGCCAATCGCGGCTCTAATACCAATGGCTGCCAATTCTATATATGCCTTGAACCTCAACCTAGACTCGACGGCAGTTATACGATAATCGGCCAGGTGACTGAAGGTATGGACGCCGTTGAAAGGATCGGTGAAGTGGCGACGAGCGGATCACCTATGGACCGGCCCCTTAATAAATTAACAATGACCAAAGTCTGGATCGAAGAACGATAGACGTCCGGGAGCGATTGATCAGTTTTTGGGAAAACAAAAGAACCCTGGTTACCGGAGGGGCATCTTTCATTGGATCCCATCTGGTCGATCGCCTGGTCGAGCTAAATGCTCGAGTCCGGGTTGTTGACGATTTAAGCAGCGGGCGTATTGAAAATATCCAGAATCATATTGACCAGCGACATATCGATTTCGTGCTGGGTGATCTTCGTGAAGAAAAAATCGCATATTCAGCTTTAAAAAATATCGACTATGTTTTCCATCTGGCTGCCGACCATGGTGGCCGGGGATATGTTGATCGGCATCAGGCTGCCTGTGCCGTTAATTTAATGCTTGATGGCATAGTATTCAGAACTGCATCCCTCTCTGGTGTTTCAAAAATCGTT
>MEUM01000016.1 GCA_001771735.1 Caldifarciminota bacterium RBG_13_43_14
GTAGTTTCAGCGCAGCATCATTTATCGGTGGAGCATTAATGATATACATGTTAAATACAATTGATCTGGGAACTCAACACTTTCTGGCCTGTTCTCCAAATGGTAAGTTTTAGTTTTTTATAATTCCAGACAGGCTTCGGCGGCGAGCCAAAAAAGCTGTTCGCGCACTGATTTACGGCTATACCATTTTCGTGTATCCCATTCAGTACCGCTGACATCATCGCCGCCATAAAGTATTTGTCCCAGTATCACTTTTCTGAATTGCGCGACCGCGAATAGCGCGGCTGCTTCCATTTCCACGGTAATACATCCTTCTTTACGGCGTGAGCGGATCTTGGCCGCGGTTTCCCGGTAAGGAGCATCTGTGGTCCAGGTTCTGCTGATCAAATAGGGATATCTGTTTTTCTTTAATATCTTTTTGATCGCCGCAAACGCCCTTGGATTCATTTTGACAAAGCGCGACGCGGGCAAATAATGATAAGACGTTCCCTCGTCCCGCAACGCGTATTGAGGGACAATGATATGACCAACCGCGATCTTGCGGTCGAGCACGCCGGCGCCGCCGCAGGCAATGAATTTCCGGCAGCCGGTAGCGATCAATTCCTCGAGCATTCCGGCCGCATAGGGTGCGCCCACACCCGGATGGCTGATCGCCAGGCGTTTTCCTTTGTATTTAATTTCATATACATTATGATAACCGGTTTCCCATCGGCGGCGGGCAACTATTTTTGCTTTTTTCTCTTTTACGACCTTTTTAATGATT
Organism: Caldifarciminota bacterium RBG_13_43_14; assembly: GCA_001771735.1. Lineage (GTDB taxonomy): Bacteria > Hydrothermota > Tepidihabitantia > SM23-42 > SM23-42 > RBG-13-43-14. The sequence goes on from MEUM01000016.1 coordinate 764, forward strand.
TCATCAAAAAAACAAAGAACGCAGTGTTCAGGTACATTCTTTGGTTTTATTACTTTGGATGGCTCAATGATCGCGGTCTTGCTGCGATCGAATTCCAGTATCGGATATTTGTTGCTTTTTGATTGCTGCACATCATTACAATATTGATAAACGCCTGTGTGTCAATCAAATCATATCACTCCAAAATTCTCTTTTGTCATTGTCCGGTTTAACCGGACAATCCATTCTATGCCTTTATTCTTCGCCTATCCGCTTTTGGATGACATTAGAAAGTTCTTTGTTATTTTCCCTTGCTTGACTTGTCCAATATACAGCGTATAATTAGCCGCGATGAAATATCTCAGTGAAGAACAGGAATGGTTGAATTTAAAGCCATTTCAGCGACTGTTAGAATCTGCAAAGTTATGGTCTTTGTATTTACAGATGGGAGGCAGTTTTGATCCAGAGCCCGATACTCAAAGTCCTTTTTACTTTCCAAAAGTATCGTGTAAAAAGCCTGCTCATCGGCGGACAGGCATGCATTATATACGGCGCGGCCGAGTTTAGTCGGGATACTGATTTTGTCATTCTCTGCGAAACCGATAATCTGACGAGACTCAAGCAGGCATTAAAAACCCTGAAAGCCAGAAATATCTACGTACCACCATTAAGCAAAGCATTTCTTGATAAAGGACATGCCTGTCATTTTAGATGTTATGCATCAGCAGTAAAAAATTTGAGGATTGATATTTTCTCAAAGATGAGAGGATGTAGTGATTTTTCAACACTCTGGGAGAACCGGTTCACGGTTAAATTCCCTGACCGCCAAAAGGTGGAAGTAATTGGTCTTTTAGATTTAGTGCAAGGCAAGAAGACGCAGCGGGACAAAGATTGGGTAATGCTGAAGCGGCTGGTCGAGAATGATATATATCTAACACGAAAACCATCATCTAAAAAAATCAGGTGGTGGCTGACTGTATGCCGCAATCCTGATACGCTGATCAGATTGGTCAAACGATACCGAGGCTATGCAAAGCATGCGATCACGGCAAGACCCCTGCTCAAGGCTGCGCTAAAAAACAAAACAGCGCTGTTACAGAAATTGCTGTTACAGGAAGAAAAGAAAGAAAGAGAAAAGGATAAAAAATATTGGGCGCCGTTGAGAAGGGAACTGGAGCGCTTGCGCCATAAGAAAACCAAATCTATAGAATAATACTCGCTTTTACCCGTCAACATTTTTTGACCTGTTCCATAAAGGGCAGGTTTTGAATTCAAGTAGTAGAAATTCGCAAAAGTATACGCCTGCCCCGAATTATTGACCAACTCGTCTACAGTTTCAATATCTTCAGTTTTGTTTCATTGATCAAGATGAAATATACACCTTTTGACAGACCAGCAAGATCAATTTGAAGGAAATTGCTCAAATGCTGATTGCGGCAGCGCATACGAACAGCACCAGTTATGTCATATATATCAATAAACCGTTGGGGTTTGGGAAGATAGATATTGAGATAGTCAAATACTGGATTGGGATAAGCATAAATTAATCCGCTATTTATATTTTTGTCGCTATTTGACTCGAAAATCCCAGTTTGCTCCAAGTAAAAGTCGAAATCCGTAATGGGTTGCAGACATTTAATCTCTGATGTCAGCTGAGTGTCCGGATAGTAAGCAGGCCATGCATAGGCTTCAACCCTTTCAGCTGACAAAATTGTCGTGCACCGTCCTTAAGACCTTCTTGACGCAATGCCTAAGGTCAGTAATATTATCATTAACATATGCTCAATGCTAATAATAAGATTATGCATACTCAGAACCTCAATAAGCTCTGGGATATAGCGCTGTTGCTGGCGGTTATTACTGTCTTTTACAATATGCTGGAGGGGTTAGTGTCGGTGTTTTTCGGCATCAGTGACGAGACGCTGTCTTTGTTCGGATTCGGACTGGACTCTTTCATAGAAGTGATGTCGGGCATCGGTATCTGGCACATGATCATTAGAATTAAGCGCAGCCACAACTATGATGGTCCGCTGCAAAGCAATATTCAGGCAAAACGGGATGCTTTTGAAAAAACCGCCTTAAGAATAACCGGTATTTCTTTTTGCATTTTAACTGTCGGATTGATCTTAACTGTGATCTATAATATTATCACCAACCATAAACCGGAAACCACGTTCTGGGGTATTGTAATATCATTGATTTCAATAGTAACTATGGTGATTCTCATGACCGTTAAGATCAGGGTTGGAAGGCAATTAAAATCCGACGCGATCATTGCCGACGCGCACTGCACAAAAACCTGCATTTATTTATCAATCATACTGCTTGTTGCCAGTGTCCTGTATGAAATATTCAAGATCGGATATATTGATTCAGTAGGCGCGATCGGGATCGCGTTTTATGCATACAAAGAGGGCAAGGAAGCGATGGATAAAGCAAAAGGAAAACAATGCTGCGAATGCGGTGATACTCAGCATTAATGATAATGACAAAGTTGTCATAACCTGTGACCGAAATGGCACTGCAGTAAATCATTATTAGATAATGCACTAATCAAACCTGATCAATAATCCCCGTGCCAGAAATGGCACAACAACTCAAAAATTCCATGAAATTTCATAAATCCGTTCAGGCATGAAAAATGCGTAATAAAAGTTAGAAAAGTTGAATATTCTGTTTGGGGGTTTTGTCATAATGAAGGAGGTGATCGTAATGAAGAAGACAATGATCAAAAAAACATCAGATAAATCATCGCATTCAAACGCTGGTGCATTTGGTTTGATGGGCTGTTGCAATGGAGCAATAGCATAAAAATGATCACGGCGTCGTGGATATTAATCCCCTTTTACCCCTTTATCCACGACGCATTAAAAAAATGGAGAAATAATGAAGAATTTATTTGTTAGAAGTATTCGGTGGGATATTACCAATGCCTGCAATCTGTCTTGCATGCATTGCTATGCACCCAAAGGGAAGAATACAGATATTGGCTATGACAGTGTAATAAAGATTATAGCAAGGATAATGCCTTTTGGACTTAAAGAAATAAATTTCTCAGGTCGGGAACCAACCATGCGCAAAGATATATTCCGGATAATAAAATGGTGCCGAGAAAAAGGCCTTACCATTAATATGACAACCAACGGTACTTTAATGGAACCGATTATGATCAGGCAAATCATCAATAGCGGAATCAATATGCTTGTTTTCAGTCTGGATGGGCCTGATGCCGAAACTCATGATAAGATAAGAGGTTTGGGAAATTTCAGCAAAACAGTGGAAAACATAAAAGTACTTAAATCCAATATGGATGAACCCGGATCAAGATCCAAAATTGGTATAAGCTGTACACTTCAAAAATTCAATATCAACTGTATCCAGGGAATGATCGATTTGTGTGATTCATTAGGCGTAGATCTTCTGGCTATTAATCCGGTAAGTTTCTGCGGCTCAGCACTGGATGCAGTATCGGAATTATATGTTGATTCCGACGATATTTTTACGGGCTGGGAAGAAATATGCAAACGATATAAAAAAATTCAACCGGATTTTGAAATTTATTTAGGCATTTATCCCATGGAAGCAAAATATCTGAATTTAAAACATAATATGAATTTACCGGTTATTCATACCGGATGCTCAGCTGGACAAACCCTATATATAAACGCACAAGGATATGCATTGCCATGTTATATGCTGCCTCCAGTATCTGATATCGTTGTTGATATCAGTAAGTATGTGAAATACTGGGATGTATTAAATGAATCAGTGCAGTATGCGGCAAGTATATTCGAACCATTTATTAATTTCACAGTAAATCATAATCATAAAAATATTAATGGCTGTGAATCATGCCCGGATGTACCAGTATGCAAAAGATGTCCTTTAATATCCATGTCAGATCCGGATGCCGTAAAAAGATGCCAACAGACGCGCGATCGAATCGCATTAACGAAACCCAAACTTGATCCGGATAGTGTTCTTAAAATAAAACCAATCGTAAGGCATGAATTATTCAAAAATAAATTGATCATAAATATCAAAGATGGTAGTTATACAAGTGAAAAGACCTTTGAATTAAATCCTTTTTCAAAAAGAATCTGGAATGAAATGAGTAAAGCCAGATCGGTCCGGCAAATAAGCGATACGATTAATAAGAGGTTTTCCAAATTAAGCCCGGAAGAAAGAGAAAGTTCTTTACTCGAATGCATCGATTACTTCTTAAAAGAAGGAGTCATATCAATAAACTGATTTAATGAGAAAAAATATCTGGGCAAATAGAAATTTTTTGTTGTATTTTATTGGTCAGACTGTTTCGTCGCTCGGTGACGGGTTCTATCTGATTGCCTTTGTATGGTTATCCATGCGGCTATCCGGAGGCAAAGGCATTGTTATGGGCGGAGTGCTTAGCATCTACACGATAGGTGAAGTAGTGTTCGGGTTGATCGCCGGTCCGATCGTTGATCGGTTTGACCGGAAGAAAATTCTCATTATTACCGACATGATAAGGGGCATAATTGTTTTATCTGTTTTTATCATGGTTCAAACGGCCAAAATTTCCCTTTTGAATTTGTACGTGTGTGTTGCTCTTTTTGCTGTTTTCTCGCCGATATTCCATCGTGCCGAATTCGCGGTGATTCCGCAGTTAATCAATAAAGAGAATTTGATGACAGCCAATGGATTGTTGGCAGGTTCGAGAAGGTCGATGCAGATCATTGCGCCGATCCTTGCGGGTGTTGTTATTGCTGTGGCTGGAGTGTCAGTCTGTTTCTTACTTGATTCTTTATCCTTTGCGTTATCGGTGGTCTTAACCGTGTTGTTACGCGTTGAGCCTGTTATGCTCTCGAAAGCAAAGAATTTTATCACACCGCTTGCATCAAATTTTGTTGATGGTTTTAAATATCTAATCGATTCACCTTTTTTGCTCGCGTTGGGAATTTATGCCGCGTGCGTCAATTTTTTTGCCGGCCCAATATTCCCGCTGATACCACTGCTCACCGAGAAGACCGGGATCGGCGCGTCCGGGTATGGCGCGATCATGGGCGGTTTGTCTGCGGGAATGATCGCGGCTAGTTTCATGATCGGTTTCGTCGGTAAAAGAGCCGACAAAGTAACGGTGATGTTGACCGGCCTGGCATTCTCGGCGCTCGCGATAATGAGCATGTCTATTCTTGAAAACTTTCTTTTGATAATCTCGGCCGTGGTGCTGGGAATCGGACTTAATGTAACAAATATACCGATTACGACCATATTCCAGCAAGAAATACCAAAAGAAAGACTTGGGGTTGTTTCGAGCTTTGTTTTCACCATTGCCCAGATCGCGATGCCGGTGTCAATGCTCTTGAGCGGAGTGTTGGTGGATATTTTCAGCGTCAAAACCTTATTCGCCGCGATCGGCCTGAGCGTTTTTGCCGCGGCGATCATCGGATTTTTTCTGCCGCAATTGAGACGAAGAGTATAAACTAAGAACTACTCACTAGGAACTATAAGAACCGTATGCGTAAGCTGTAAACCGTAAGCCGTTAATTACCAATGACCAATTACGTAATGACTCTTTGAGTAATAATTGTAGCGCGTAATGCGAGGAAAAACTATGTCATTGCGAAGGACGAAGTCCTGAAGCAATCTCTGAGATTGCCGCGCTTCGCTCGCAATGACAGGTTGAGATTGCCGCACTTACGGCAGGCTCAGGCCTCTGCCATAGGCAGACAAGAGAGGCGGGATTACCGCTTAGCGTTTAATATTGCCGATTAGCGTTTAGCGATTAGCGTCCAGCGTTTTCGATTCCTCGTGAACCCGTTGACCATCAGCAGTTTTGAACACGAATAATTGCGGGTTCTTTGATTTGATGCCGTCGTAAATGCCGATCATCGCGTCGTCGTCAATGGAATGACCGCGCAGATCGCCGGTCTTTTCCTGCACGACCGGGGTCTGGACGCGCGCGATCTCGGCGTGGATGTCCGTGCGCTCGGCCGTGACCGTCCAGTAGACCTTCATATCAGGTTTACCACCAATGGCAAATGTATTGCCGCGCACGTCTTCAGCAACATAGACTACATCTGCTGAGCCAACGCCGGTCAGTTGTATCATCGGATTGCGGTTGATGTCGTCGAAGTAGTCCGGCAGGTCAACGCGAGCCCGACCGTCCGCGTCCAGCACAACAGAACCTCGGTAAACCGACATCACTTCATCCGAACTCACGCCGTACTGGTTCAGAATCTTATTCATCGGGTTAGCCGGATGGTCCATGGCAAAATCCATGGTGCCGGTGGAAAACGCCGCGGCGCGAACCTGGTTCGCGGCAGTGGTGTGGCTGGTCGTGAATGCCGCGGAATTATCATGTCCGGAAGTAACATAAGTGCTGTAATTCGTGGCAAAACTATAATTGGCGGCAGCAGTATCCGCACGCCCGCCGGCCACGGTCGCATAAAAGCCGCTGGCAGTGTTGGAAATGCCGCCGGCCACGGTCGCATAATCAATGCTGGCAGTGTTGGAATAGCCGCCGGCCACGGTCGCAGAAAAGTTGCTGGCAGTGTTGTTTCTTCCGCCACCCACGGTCGTATAATTGGTGCTGGCAGTGTTGTAAGCGCCGCCACCCACGGTCGCGTACCAACTGCTGGCAGTGTTGGAATACCCGCCGGCCACGGTCGCACAATAGTTGCTGGCAGTG
>MEUM01000017.1:0-5911 GCA_001771735.1 Caldifarciminota bacterium RBG_13_43_14
GACCCTCGCTCAATTTGAAGGGCAATCATACAAAGAAATCGCTGAAATTATGAAGATTTCCGTTTCCTCAGTGGAATCATTGCTTTTCAGGGCGCGTACCACATTGCGTAAAATACTCAAAAAATGGCTATCAACCGCAAGTTTTGTGCCTGGACAGGCGTCAAAATAAATAGGAGCAAAAATGAGATGCGGTCAGATAAAAAGAAAATTATCAGCCTTTTTTGATCATGAACTGAGTGAGAGCGAAGAGATCATAGTTGATGAACATTTAAAGGAATGTGAAGGCTGCCAGAGTAACATGAAAGAACTGGGCGAGTTATGCGACATTTTTGTTCGGATCCCGGATATAAGCGTTCCATTTTATTTCCGCACCCGTTTGATGCAGAAAATAAATGCTCCCACCGAAGTCAGTTTGTCTTTTATCGAAAAGTTCAGACGGGCAGTACTGCCGGTGGCGGCGGCTATGGCCGTGATCCTCTCGCTTGTGCTCGGTAATTATATTGGTGAAAACTTATACACGATATTTGCCGGTAGTTCTATATCCGAAAACGATTCGGTTGAAGTATTGGATTTCGCGTTGAACAGTTTTCCTGAAGGGTCATTATCGGATATATATCAGAATGTTTTAAATGGAGAAAAAAGTGAGTAACCGAATTCTTGTTATCGTTCTAATAATCTCGGTAGCGATCAATCTGGCGACCGTGGTCACGCTCGGTATTAAATGGATGTCAGATTCGAGGATCAGACGACCCTTTGATCACCATCCATTTGATCAGCGACTGTCATTACATCATCGGTATTTTGTGAAGGAGCTTGGGCTGACCGACGAACAAGTCGCCAGGCTGGGTGCAATAAGAAAGGAAATAGCAGAAGTCATGCAACCGGTTCAAAAAGAGATCTTGATACGCAGGAATGAATTAATGAACCTACTGAAACAGCCCAGTCCTGATACGATAAAAGCAGCTGAGCTTATTAATGAGATCTCTCTATTGCAGGCCGAACATGAACGAAGATCATTCCAGGGATTTTTAAAAATCAGATCGATTTTGACCCCAGAACAACAGAATAGAATGGAAGCAATTTTGAATATTTTCATTGAACAATGCCCAATGCCAGAGCGTCCGTGTCCACCGGCTCATCCCGGACCGTTGCCACCTCCGGCAAAACAGGGAAAATATTAATTTAACGAAAGGAGTAAGCATGTTAAAAGCAAAACCATTTACATTGATGTTGATCGCCAGCTTGATCGTCCTGGCTATTACCGCATATGGCCAAACGCCGGGTTGCTGTGGAAAAGGCATGGATATGGAAGGCAAGGACGCGATCCATAAACCGTGCAATATGCCTGGTGGCCCTGGCGGTAAGGATCATAAGCCAATGATACCGGACCTTACTGATGAACAGAAGGAAAAGATCGAAACTCTAAAAGTTGAGCATATGGGAAAAATGCTGCCTTTAAAAAATGAAATGGGCGAAAAACAAGCCCGACTGCAAACACTTACTACCGCCGAAAAGGTAAATATGTCAGAAGTCAACAAGCTCATCGATAATATCGGCGCCCTGTGTACTAAAATAATGAAGCTGCAGGCGCAGCATCGTCAGGATGTCCGCGAGTTGTTGACTGACAAACAACGACTGATCTTTGATGCGCAGGAACCAGGAATGGGTGGATGCATGGGCGGTAAAGGAAATATGCATCACCCTGGACCAAAATAAAACACAAATTTCCCTGCATTTCCCCCTCACTTCCTATCAGGTGTGATGTGAGGGGGTTTTTGTTCACTTGACTTAGTCTATCCAACAACATATGATATCATGGTCGTTTATGATGTCAAAATTTGCTTACGGATTAAAAAGAATAATAAACATCTTTGAATCCACTCCATTAGTATACAGCATTGTTTTTCTTTTTGCTTGGATTTTTTTACGTATATTTCTCGAAGGGCAGTTCGAATTTTTTCATTCCATTGGCTTGATCCCATTTTCATACCGTTCGATCATTATGTATTTTATACATTTCCCGATGTTTTATTTAAGCTTATTTCAATTGATCACGATAATTATCAGCGTAATCAGCCGGGTGCCGATAAAAACAGTAATTAAATCAACAAGTTGTGGAATGATATTGCTGCTGCTGGTTCCGATCCTTGATGCTGTACTGGGTCATGGATACTTGATAACCTACCCGTTGCGGTTGGAAAAATATTTTATTTCTTTTTTGAATCCATTAGTTACTTTAAGCGATATCGGAGTTTCCTCAGGTCAAAGGATTGTTATTGTGTTGATTGTGATATTAGTTGGTATATATATGGCCGTCAAAACCTCAAATATTTTCAAATCCATCCTGACTGCAGCTTTGGTTCTTTTGTGCATTATAATTTTCGGCGGACTAACAACAGTGATCGCCGGCAATAGGCCTGAATTGCTCTATATATCCGGTGGTTTATTATATACTGATAGTCAGAAATTCGCGATCATTTATGGGATTTTGTTCATAATTACTTTCTTTATTTCGTTGTATATGTTTGACCCAAAAACCTTCCGTCGTTTGATAATATCAATGCGGGTGGAGCGAATGGCATTCTATGGCGGTACTGGCCTTTTTGGTCTGGTTCTCGCCGGGCACATGAAAGCAAATTTGTATGTTCATGGTATTTTTGATTTCTTCGGCATCATATGTATTTTTTTGAGCCTTGGTTTTGCTTTCTGGGCATTGCAAATATTAAATGATTTTTTTGACCGGACCGGTGATACGATATCGCGTGCTCGGAATCCATTGCTGGATAACATTGAGCCGCGATACTACGCCGTCTTTGGATTTAGTGTTGCGGTTATCGCACTTTTGCTTGCCGCGACCCTTAACTATACCGCCTTTTTGATCATGATCACATATTTATTGATCGGAGTCATTTATTCAATGCCGCCGGTGCGGTTGAAACGTTTTCCTTTTATATCAACATTCGTGATTGCGATTGCAGTGATTCTTTCAATGGGTATGGGATTTACGATTTATTTTCATGAAAAAGCCTTGAGTTATATTCCGGGATCAGTCATCCTGCCAACCCTTATCGGGGTCACCCTTGGTTTTGTCGCTAAAGATTTGAATGATATTGAGAGCGACAAGAAAACCGGTGTGATCACAATTCCGGTGCTGCTGAGTATGAAGAACCAGATTTTATGCAGACTTTTTATGGCGATTATTTTGAGCTTCTCGTTTGTAATATATTCTTTTTTCAATAATGAAGTATTGCCCGGCGCATTAATCGCCGGGATCATTACCTTAATCTACACGCTATTTGCGAAAAGAATAAGCGAGAGCGTATACTTTCTTCTGCTCTATTCATTTGGCATTTATTATCTTTTTATACTCATCCATTGACACCTATTTTGTATAATTTATAATATAATAACGGAGGCAACATGCATAGAATATTCTATTTAGCTCTGTCTTTTATCGTTGCTTGTGGTTTTATTTATGCTTTAACCTATATTGAATCATCCGTGGGGCTCGAGACTCCGGCAATGGAAGCGGGCCGCACTGAGCTTGAACTTGTTGACATCAATCAGGACGGTAACATCGATATTCTGTCAATTGGTGATCATGGTTCGCCCTATGTTAACACTCAGGAACATGGCGTGATGGTTTGGTTTGGCAATGGTCAGGGTACCTGGTCGGTTTATCAGAATGGGAATTTTGGTTACGGTGGCATCGCGATCGGAGATCTCAATAATGACGGAGATCTGGATATAGGTTACGGCATGCATCATAATTATTCGAGCACTGATTTTGGTGATTCAATACTCGAAGCGGCATTGGGTGACGGCTCCGGTCAGAATTGGATCGCCTGGGATGATGGCATCAGTATCGGCGACGCAAGTCCCTGGGGTATGTTCTGTACGGATTTCGCTGATATAGATAATGATGGGTATCTTGACTTAGGGAGTAATGCATTTGGCGCTGATGACGGCGTGCATTTATTTCTGAATAATGGAGATGGTACCTGGCAGCCATGTTTTGGATTTCTGGGCGGAAATTCGACCATGAATTTCCTTTTCGGGGATATAAACGCGGATGGCAATGTTGATTTTTGCGCGGCTCATCAGTATGGCAGCATTTACCTGGGTGATGGTCAAGGCGGATTCACTCTTGCCGACGGAAATTTGCCTCCAGGAAGTAATGTGGGAAGAAGGGGCCCTGCCTTAGGCGATGTGGACAATGACGGTGATCAGGATTTCAGTTTTACTAATACAAGTGGTGGCGTCGAGGTTTGGGTCTGGCAGGGAAGCAATACCTGGTCGAATTTTTCCGGCAGTTTACCTGCCAACGGTCCATATTACGGAAGCCAATTGTGTGATATGAATATTGACGGATACATGGATCTGGTAGCATTTGGCGACAGCACGGTTACGGTCTGGCTGGGCAATGGTGCCGGCGCGTGGACCCACAATACTAGTTTTTATACGCCGGGTCCCGGCGATTACAGCGCATTAAGGGTTAGTGCTGATGCTGATCATAATGGTTTTATCGACATCGCGCTGGTCGACGAGGACGGTGATGGCTGGAACGCAATAAACCATTTGCGTTTCTATAAAGAAAATTCGATCCCGGGAAGTCTTTTTGTTTTTCCGGTTTTTCCCAGAGGCGGAGAGAAGTTTTATGCCGGATCAGTGCATTTTATTAATTGGACCTGTGGTGTTCCGGTAGGGAATATCGCAATGATCAAACTTGAATTGTCGACGAACGGGCCGGCTGGACCCTGGACATTAATAACCGGCACTACTCCCAATAACGGTCGTTATCAATGGGCAATATCATCAAGCTGCCCGGCATCGACTAATTGTTATGTAAGATACACGGCAACGACCGCAAGTGATACTGCAGTCGCAATAACACCAGCAAGTTTTACCGTACTGCCGATTGTTCACGTAGCCGAGAAGGCATCACAGAACACAGAACCGGTCAACGCTCTACAAATTGCACCGGTGCCTTTCAAAGAGCTTTTATGGATCAATGTTAAAACAGGATCATCCGCGAAAAGTTCGGTCGATATTTACGATAATACCGGAAGATTGATCAGGCATCTTTTAACGATAAATGGCCGCGGTTTTTTTAGGGCGTACTGGGATGGCAAAGATAATAATGGAAATGAAATGCCTGGTGGTGCATATATAATATGCCTGGAATCAGGCGATTCACGATCAATTGAAAAAATAATCAAGCTAAAATAATGAATATAAAATAGCCGGTTACCTTATTCATATAAAATACGTCTTATGTTCAAAGGAGGCTGAATGGAAGTGACAAAATTTGCGTTCTTGATACCGGTCATTGCGATCGTTTTTGGCTGCGGGATCGCGATCATTGCGATAGTATTGGAATACTTTCAGAAAAAGAAGTATTATGAATCCCTGGTAAAAGCGCTTGAAATGGGGAAGGATCCGGAGCAGATAAAAGCAATGTTTGGGGAACCTGAAGAAGCCAAAAAAAATGAACCAGGCAGATATCTGCGAAGAGGCATTATTACTATCGGCGTCGGCGTCGGTCTGGCATTGATCGGATGGTTAAATGCCAACACTTGGCTGGTAGCGATCGGTTGTTTTTTGGGCGTGCTCGGTCTTTCTTTTCTGATCGTGCATTTTTTACTGAATAAGAATAAACAGTCTGAATAATATTCTTTGGTCGCCGAGATTATTCAACTTGTCAGAGGCTGTCAGGAAGGTGATGAAAAGGCGATTGCTGAGATCATCACCTTCCATAAACACTTGATATTTACTATTGCTTATCGTATGCTGGGAGATCATGATCTAAGCTTGGATATCTGCCAGGAAACTTTTATCAAGGCGTTCCGGAATATTGGTAAACTTAAGAATCCAAGCAGTATCCGGAGCTGGCTATGCAGTATTGCACGTA
>MEUM01000017.1:5964-14702 GCA_001771735.1 Caldifarciminota bacterium RBG_13_43_14
GACGAGACCAACGAAGTGTCGGTCCCGGATCAGAGTACCGGAATAAGAAAAAGAATGATAATACAAAAAGCAATGGATGAACTGAACGAAAGGGATCGATTATTATTGGTGCTATTCTACTATGAAGGTATGAGCATAGAAGAGCTGGCAGCTGTAACCGGTATCAGGTATGCTAATGTTAAAGTCAGTTTGAGCCGGGCTCGGATTAGGCTCCGAAAGGAGTTAGAATGTTATGAAAATGAACTCATGTCATCATGAATATGATCTGATCGCTTATCGATTGAATATGCTCGGTCAAAAAGAGCGCAAACTGATCGAAGAGCATATTACGGGTTGCGAAAAATGCCAGCATGCAATGGAGATCGAGCTCGAGATCGATAACGAGCTGTCAAGAAGAATGGATCCGGGTAATATCGAAGATGTCGTACTGCAGCGATTGCGTGTTTACAAAGAAATCAAGATCAGATCATGGTGGCAATATCCGTTCAGAGTTTTCCTGAATACCTTGACTGGCTTTGCAATAGGTTTTGGGATATGGATTTTTATCGGCAATCAATTCAATAATATTTCATGGTTGACCGATCTTATTAATGCGGCGGGGAATAATATAAGTGCCAATACCAGTATTTATATAAGTAGCGGATTAGGTGTTGTTTCCTTATTAGGGGGCGTCTTAATCGCTTTTCGTAAAAGTCTTATAAGATTTGTTACTGAACTATAAACCTACTGGGGGCTGACCAGTCCCCTTGCAGGCCGGTTCAGGCATTTTGCCGTACTGACATATGCCAGTAGTAAGTATCGGCGCTAAAGGTGTCAGCCGGCGTATAAGTAGTTTCAGGTAAAAGCACGATTGTGCTGATTATAATCGAGCCCATCGCAAAACTCGAGTCGGTTGCGGCCTCGAATCGGTAAACCAGATCGCAGCTATCGCCTTCCACTGATCTCCAGACAAAAGTTGGTGGATTAATGGAAACAGTTTCGCCATTTGAAGGAGATATCAACACCGGTGGATCAAGATTCGGTTCTTCTTCGGTTTCAGTGCAGGTATTCATGGCAATTAACAATATTGCCACGCTCGCAAGAAAAAATTTCCATTTCATTTGGTACTCCTTTCTCGATTAAAATGATAATTATGATTTATGCTATGTCAATAATTGCGTTCCACCCCCTCACCTTTTTCGTTCGACTGAGCACACGTCGAAGTCCTCTCCCCCTCCGCCTAAGGCGGACAGATGAAGGGGGAGACGGTGGGGTGAGGGGAAATTATGTCGAGAAGTTCCTTGTGTCTTGACATAAAACCTGTTCATTATTACACTTAGCAATCGAGGATGATAAAGGAGGAAGTATGAGGCACCAAAATTTCATTTTGATTTTATTGACAATATCAACGTTCGGCCTGGCGGCCGATATCGACGATCCCAACGCTGATATAAATATCAACCGTATCATTGTGCGGAACGGTGAAACACTTAATGATTTTATCGATCACACGCAGCATTTTGATTATACGCAAACCGATATTGACCCGGGACAGATCATCGAGGGCGATTATATGGGGTTTACTACTTTCACCCGCGATGGTAACCGGGTTCTGCTCACCAATCGCGTCACTGATAATATTACGGTTTTCGACTGGGCAAGCATGGCGGTGATCACCAATATCACGGTCAATGATTATCCGGGTGGTATTGCGGTCTCTGATTCTTTCGCAGTTGTCGCCTGCGGGTTCAGTGATGAAATAGTGGTTATTCGCCTGAGCAATTACGCGATCGATACAATATTCCAGTTACCGCTTGGACAGCAGCCCTGGGTAGTGCGCATCAGTCCGGATGGGGCGCGGGCTTATGTTGCATGCGATATCAGTAATACCTGCGAGGTGTTCGATCTGACCACCATGTCCCATGTTATGACGATGAATAATTTTCCCATTTCATTAAAAACATATTCATGGAACAGCGAAAATGGTCGTTATGCATTCACTTTCACTAATTTTGAAGTAACCAGTGACGGAAATTTTCTAGTTGCTGGTGGAAGTCAGGATTCATTGTTTTTTTTCAATACTATAACCGGCAATCCCGATTTCATAATACCGGGTATTGAGAATTGCGCAGCAGTGGGGATCTCCGGCGACGGCAGCCGCACGATCGCGATTTGTCAAGTGAATCCGGCGATCATATATCAAATTAATAATACAACCCATACTGTAACCGATACAGTTGTGCTTAACGGATATCAGTTGATGACCTTTGAGGTGAGCGTGAACAGCGATGGCTCAAAGGCATATGTGGGTATTAGCAATAATTCCAGCGCGATCGTGCGATTTGCCCTGAACGATTTTGTCGTTCTGACCTCAACCTATACCGCATTCTGGATCGGTACGTCGCCAGACCATAATTATGCGATCAGCGGACAATACCGTTTTTCGATCATATCTTTTTTGACCGATGCGATGGTCGGTCAGCATCAGGGCAATTCCCAGTCATACGGTGCGGTATCGCCGTATGGATCAAGGGCGGTTGGTTTTGATCCACATCGTCATGAAGGTCTATATTTCTATGATTATTCCTCTCCGAGTGCGCCGGTATATCGGGGTACGACCAATACCGGGCAAGAACCAGAAGGAGATGCACCGCGCCGTATCGCGATCACCGCTGATGGCTCAAAAGCGGTGGTCACGAATGTGTTATCGGACAATGCATCGATTATTAATTTAAATAGCTATAATGTTGAAGCAATGTTGCCGATCGGCGACCGGGCTCAGAACCTGGCAATTACCTCTGATTCACGCTGGGCAGTTATCTGCGGTTTTAACTCCAATTCGGTTAAGATCGTTGATTTATTGAGCAATACAGTTGCTGCCGATGTTTTGACCAATAGCGGTGCCGGTGTAGTGTGCATCGCTCCGGATGATTCATTCGCCTATGTAGGCAATATTATTTCCAATACTGTATCCAAAGTTCGGCTCGCCGGCGCCGCGAGCATTGAGGTTGCTGAAGTCGCCTGCGGTGTGATCGGCGTGGTCTGGGCATGTTATGGTGTGTCAAGTGGTGTTGCGGTTAGTCCAACCGGAGCTTATTTGCTGGTTGCGGCATCATTTGATGATCAGGTAAAAGTGATCGATACTGGCACTCATTCAGTGGTTGCTTCACTTACCGTGGGTGATTTTCCGATCCAGGTCGATTTTGACTCGACCGGTCAGTATGCGACCGTGACTAATGCTTTTAGCGACAATTATTCGGTAATATTTGTAAATGGCGCCAGTTCGTATGTGGTCGGGACTTTTTCCGGCGGCGATTATCCTTTGCGTTTGGACTATAATCAAGTGCTGGATCAAATGGGGATCGGACATTATAATGCCAAGACTGTTGTAAATATCAATCCACGTACCGGTGCGATCATCAGCAGCGTACCCTATTCTACTTACGGCAGTCTAATTCAAGTACTATTTGATGAAACCGGCGCGCCGATCGTTTTGACCAGCGCGATCAGCAATATACCCGGCCATTTACATCGGGGAGCCGATCATATTGTCTTGCCAGCCGTGCCGTCATTTTTCGACTATTGCCCGGTGGTACAGAAAGCCGCGATCGCAATGCCCGGGCCCGATATTGTAACTGTGATCGACTGGAGCACGCCATTTGTCCATGAAATCAGGACCATAGCATTGAATTCTTCGGATTTGAATCTTGATATTTTACCTAATCCATTTCATGGAAATGTCATGATCAAATGTAATGTTATTAGAGCTAATGCAATGAACATTGATCCGGACAAATTCACCGCCAATATATACGATTGTACTGGACGTTGCATTAATACTCTACGCCCATACGGTACGGAACAGGATAATATCATTTTCCGGTGGAACGGGGTCGATGATGACTGTAGGCAAATGCCAGCCGGAATATATTTTGTGATTGCAACTGACGGCTCGACGCGGAAAACCGGGAAATTAGTACTGGCACGGTAAAGAATGATACTGGATACACGATTCTTGATACTAGATATACGAAAGTTCTCGACTTTGCTTGAACAATAATTACGCTTCGAGTAAGCCCGCCAAATTGTAGGCGGACGCATCGAGAAGTTCTTTATCTCAGTATTTCTATTTTCCTCGAAGCTGTTTTACCCTGCGCTACTAATCGGACAAAATAAGTACCGGATGGCAGATTTACTGTTTTGCGAATCTCATGTCTTCCCGGTTCAACTGTTGCCTCAAGTAAATTTTGAACAAGTCTTCCGGTAATGTCATATATACCGATACGCAAAGGCATTGTTAATGGTATTGTATAGGACGCACGGATCTCGGTTTTCACCGGGCTCGATACCGTAAGATCAAATTCATTAGCAGGCGCTATGCCGATTTCTTTTGATTCTTTAATTCCGATCTGGGTGAGATCGAATTCAAATATCGAACGGCCGTGTGTAGCCGCTCTTAATATGCGCGTGCCGTTATGTAAAATGAGATCATCAACTGCGCTAAAGGGAAGATCGGTGCCGAGTAAATTCCATGAAGTGCCGGTATTGATTGTATAATAAACTCCGTAATCAGTGCCGACATAAAGTGTTGTGGTGTTAAGCGGATCAATGACTATTACGTTAATCGGTACTTCAGGTATATTGGATGAAATATCGGCCCAGGAAGCACCATAGTTCGTGGTGCGGAAAACATGGGGTAAAAAGGAATCATGTCGATAGCCGGAAAATGTAACATAAGCAATCGCGGCATTGTTGGGATCGACCGCCACCCTGGTCACCCAGCGATTGGGCAGACCGGCATCAATACTGGTCCAGTTAGTTCCGCCATTGGTGGTTACCCAGACATTGGCATCATCAGTGCCGACATAGACCACATTGCCATTGGTTTTTGATACGGCAATGGTCGTGATCGTGCCATAGGTTAGATTTCCCGAACCCGGTCCATTGGTTAGATCGCTGCTGATCGCGGTCCAGTTACTGGCGCCATTGGTGGTTTTATACAGACGATTTGCACCATAATATAATACCAGATGATCATTTGGATCCATGATCACCGGCGTTGACCAGTTCATACGGTCAGACGGACTGATGCCGTTCATGGCCGGATTGAAACTGCTGCCGCCATTTGTTGATTTTCCCAAATAACCATTCTGGGATTCAGCGTATATGATATTAGCATTGGTGTAGTCAACAATGCAGTAAAAGCCATCGCCGCCATATATCATTGTCCAGTCATTGGTATTTCCAGTCAATGTTCTTAAAGTGCCGTTATCCTGGGTGCCGCCATAAGAACGCTGGGGATTGAGTTCATCGATCGTTGCTGCGTAGAACTGCGAGATCGGAAGATCATAGCATTTTGTCCATGCTGATCCGCCATTATTTGAATAGTATACACCTCCGTCATTGCCATCGACTATGTGATTGAGATTGGTCAGATCAAATTCCAGGGCATGATGATCAACATGCTGACTGCCGGATACATCAGACCAGGTGCTACCGCCATTAGTCGTGCGATATAAAGGGACGCCGAGCACAAAAACTCGGTTAGCATCGGTCGGATGCACCCGGATCTGGCCGAAATACCACCCAAAGCCGGAATACAAGCTTGAAGGCGGCTGTCCTGATGTCTGAGCCCATGAATTACCGCCATTGGTCGATCGGTAAACACGTAAAAAACCACCGGTTGAATCAGCATAAATTGCATAAATGATATTTTGGGCATTCGCGCAAAGCGCGATGCCGATACGTCCTTTATTTCTTCCAGTCGGCAAACCGCTGGTGAGCTCGGTCCAGGTCGTGCCCATATTGGTGCTGCGGTAAATACCCGAAGTTGGACCGCCGGCTTTTCTACGGGTGGGCGAACGCATTCGTTCCCACATTACCGCATAGATCGTGTCCGGGTGAACCGGATTAATACGCAGATCGATGGCTGAGGTTGAATCGGAAATATACAGGACTTTTGTCCAGGAAGTGCCGTCATTGGTGGTGCGGTAAACGCCGCGGGAACTGTCCGCGCTGAATTGTGCGCCCGCCGCCGCGACAAAAATTATACTGGAATTGGACGGATGCACCGCAACCCGGCCAATGCGTTTTACCTGCGCGAGTCCGATATTGGTCCAGGTATTTCCAGCATCAGTTGAGCGGTAAACGCCGTCGCCGTCATAATTATCGCCGGCAAGATTGGCTTCGCCAAGCCCGGCGTATATGGTATTTTGGTTATTGGGATCAATGCATACATCGCCAACCGAAAGCGTCGGAAAATAATCGGTTAAAATTATCCAATCAGTGCCACCATTGGTCGATTTAAGCACGCCGCCATCGGCCGCGCCGGCATATATTATATCGCCATTAGACGGGTTAATAGCCATGCCGGTGATACGTCCGCCAATATTGAAAGGTCCTTTTTCTGTCCAGGGAACACGATTCTGCATTTGATTTTGTTCGACCAAAGCCAGGGCCTGACGATAAGCTTGCTGATGAGCCTGTTCATTGATCAAGCGATAAGGAAATGCGCGTTGCATATAGAACCAGTCATGGGGTTTTTCGCTTTTATCTTCTTCAAAACGATCGTTTTTTTTAATTATTGGTTCACGCATGATAAGGACAATAATTATGATCGAGGTCAACAATACTAAGACACTGATTAAAGGTTTATACTTCATCTTTCCTCCAGGGTTGAGAGTAGTCCCTAAATATTAGGGCAAAAAAACTAATTGTCAATATAAGATGATTGTCTCAATTTACCCCTTGACAAATTTTTATCTTTACATATACTTAAGTATAGATTTGGGTAAATGGTCTAATAAAGAAGGGAGGTAAACTTGCGAAATATATGTATCGTTGTACTCATTCTTACAGGCCTGGGCTTTGGCGCCTGGGAATCGATCGGACCATACGGTGGATATGTTCGTTCTATGGCCGTGTCGCATACCAATGACAATATCGCCTATGTCGCGTCAAATAATTATCCGGCGATCGTGGCGAAGACGACTGATGGCGGTGCTACCTGGAATAATATGGGATCATTGGATTACACCTATGGATACTCGATGGCGATCGATCCGACTAATCATAATAAAGTATATGTTGGCGGCAGTCATCGGCTGTATTACACGACCAATGGCGGTACCAACTGGACCCTGGTGACCATGAGCAATAGATACATAATGGGTTTAGTTGTGGATAATAGTAATCCCGCTATTATTTATGGTTCATGTTATGCCTATGATGGTTCCCGTTGGCGCATGGCATGTTTAAAAAGCACCAACAGCGGTTCGACCTGGAACACGTTTTTTTTGCATGATTCCACTGGTTATGGCTACTGTGTTGCCCTGGATCCATCCAACACTAACAATGTCTATGTTGGTGGTTATGTTTACGCCAATGCTACTTATGCTCCAACCGCATACAAGTCAACCAATGGCGGCGCGAGCTGGACTCAAATGACTACTGGTGTCCCGACTACCGGTTATTATGTTTATTCAATGGCAGTACATCCGACCAATACCAATATCGTTTACATGGGAACCTACACCGCCGGTATTTATCGCTCGACCGATGCCGGGAATTCATGGACTCAGGTTTCAACTCATTATTATAATTACGGCATGACCACCAGTGCTGCCGATCCTAATATTACCTATTCGGGAGGTTATTCTGATGTATACAAGACCACTGATGCAGGGGCAACATGGTTCTCGGTTTCTATTGGGCTAGCCGGTTATTATTATTATGCCTTATACGCAAGCCAGCAGAATGCCAGCCGGGTATATGCCGGTAATAATCGAGGAGTATATAAAACCATCAATGGCGGGACCAGTTGGCTTAATAGCACTAACAATCTTAATATGGGGCCGATCGCCGGTTTCTCGACCGCACCTTCACAGGGCTCAGTGTTATATACATCTTTTGAAGAAATCGGCGTGTTCAAATCGACCAATTGTGGAACAAATTGGGCTCTTTTACCAACGCCGGTTGCATGCGGCAATATATGCCAGTTCGCAGTTGACTATACTAATCCTAATATATTATATGGACTTGAGGGGTCGGGCTGAGGTTATGCCGAGCTCTATAAGAGCACAGACGGAGGTTCCGTCTGGTCAACTGCACTGGATGCATTTTACACTGATGGCGGATCATTAGTTTATGATCCGAACAACAATCAGGTTCTTTACAGTGGCGGTTATGTCTATGATTTGAGTACTTACTGCATGACGGTCTCGAAGACAACTGATGGAGGTATAAGCTGGATTAACCGCGATACACTGGTAACGACTTACAGCATGACCTATGCGCTGGCAGTTAATCCTACCAATTCTAATTATGTGTATGCGGGTGGACAGCCGGGTATATACCGCAGCACCGATGCCGGCAATAATTGGGCCCTTTCTTCAACCGGATTATCCGGTACTGTTTATGATATTACTTTCAATCCAATCACTACATCGATAATGTATGCAGCAACTTCAAGCGGTATATATAAATCGGTGAACAGCGGAGTGAACTGGTCATATTGCGGATGTACGGCTGCTAATGATGTGCTGGTCAATCCTAATAATGTTAATGAAGTATTTGCCGGCACTAATAGCGGCGCATATCAAAGTACGAACGCCGGTTCTTCGTGGACCCAGATGAATACCGGTCTTTATAATACCACGGTTACATCGCTTGGCATATACCCGAACAATTATTTGTACGCGGGTACTGATGGCGGCGGAATGTATCGCTGGAATATAATGGTTGGCGTGGAGGAGCACAGT
>MEUM01000018.1 GCA_001771735.1 Caldifarciminota bacterium RBG_13_43_14
GGACGCTGGTATCTGGCCAGCAAAATCAGCCCAAAAAAAACCTGGGAGGGAACGATCATCGCCGTTCTTTTATTATTCCCGATAACTCTATTATTGGGCAATACCTGGATAGCTGGCTGGCGATTGATCGATTGCATTATTGTGACTCTGGGTATTGGAATACTTGGGACAATCGGAGATCTTCTGGAATCAGCGATGAAGCGCGAGGTGAATCTCAAGGATTCATCCCGAATATTTCCGGGGCACGGCGGGTTTCTTGACCGGGTCGATTCTTTGATGCTTAATATCCCTTTCTTCTATTTTTATATGATATTCCGTATCTATTTATGAACCGCTCTCCGCTTGCGGACCGTATACGTCCCACATCCCTCGATGATATACTCGGCCAGCAGCATTTGCTCGGACCCGGTTGCCCGATCAAAAAACAAATAGAAAGCGGTCACCTATTTTCCATGATACTTTTCGGTCCACCTGGTTGCGGTAAAACGACGATCGCCCAATTGCTTGCGAAACATTTTGCCGCTGATTTTATTTCATTCTCAGCTGCAACCAGCGGCATTGTCGAAATAAAAAAATTCATGGCCGATGCGGATAAAAGAAAGAAAATGTATAACCGGGATACAATTTTATTTATTGATGAAATCCATCGTTTCAACAAAGCCCAGCAGGATGCGTTTTTACCCTATTTAGAGAAAGGAACGATAATTCTGATCGGCGCGACGACCGAAAATCCATCCTTCGAACTCAATTCGAGCCTGTTATCCCGTACCAAAGTGTATATGCTCAACCCGCTGTCAAATAACGACATTGTGAGCATTGTCAAACGCGCGTTAAGATCGGACAATGGTCTTGCCAGCAAATTTAAGATCCCGGATATGGCAGTTGATTTCATTGCCAATATATCGGATGGCGATGCACGGGTCGCGCTCAACGCCCTGGAACTCGCAAGTTTAGCCGCAAAAGATCAGTCGATCTCACTGGCGATCGTTGAAGATGTTGTCCAGAAGAAAGCCTTGAAATATGATAAGCAAGGTGAAGAGCATTATAATATTATTTCCGCATTACATAAATCGATGCGCGGATCAGATCCGGATGCGGCGCTTTACTGGCTTGCCCGAATGCTCGAAGCCGGCGAGGATCCGATGTATATTGCCCGTCGTCTGGTTCGCTTTTCGGTCGAGGATATCGGATCAGCTGATCCCAATGCGCTGGTCATTGCAATTGCCGCCCGCGATGCAATCGAGTTCATCGGTCGGCCCGAAGGTGATCTTGCTCTCGCTCATTGCGTCGTTTATCTGGCCAGAGCAGCTAAAAGCAACGAAATCTATGTTGCCTATGACAAAGCCCGGGAAGATGCCCTTAAAACCAATGCCGAACCAGTGCCGATGCATATTAGAAATGCTCCGACCAAATTGATGACCGAACTCGGCTATGGTAAGGGTTACAAATATGATCATGATTACCCAAATGCCAAAGCACCACAAGAATATTTTCCAGACTCGCTCAAGGACCGTAAATATCTGCGCAAAAAGGTAAAAAAGGATGAGTGAATCCTTTGATACTATAATTGTTGGTGCCGGACCGGCCGGCAGCGCCGCGGCTCTCACGCTGGCTGAAGAAGGGCTCTCGGTCTTGCTTATTGAAGAACATGATAAGATCGGTGTTCCAGTCGCATGCGCCGAAGGAATATCACGTTCAACGATCAGGGATTATCTTGAGATAAAACCTGAATGGATAAGCCGTCCATTAAAGGGTTCGATAATCCGGGGCCCGGATGACCAGGAATTTAAGATCGAATATCCTGGCTGCGGCTGGATCTTGAACCGCAAAGTATTTGATGCCGCCCTGGCCGGGATCGCGCAGACAAAAGGTGCGGTAGTAAAAACCAGTACTAAAGCAATAGGCATTGATGGTAATTGGGTCCTGGTTCGCGAAACTGGTAAAGAAAAAAAATATGGTTTTCGATATATTGTCGCGGCTGATGGCATTGCGTCCAGGGTCGGAACATGGTTTGGTATTGATACTCGCCTGTCAATGTACGAGATCGAGGTTTGCGCAGAATATTATATGGAAAATATCAAAGTCGATCCGGATTATACCGCGCTCATTGTCGGTGAAAATTACGCACCGGGAGGTTATGCCTGGATATTCCCAAAATCAATGAACTCAGCCAATGTTGGTCTTGGAATATCTCCTCGCAAGACCCGCCAGCGGGCAAAAGATTTTCTCGATCGATGGAGCAAAAAAGAATTCCCGGACGGCAAGATCGTCCAGCGCATTTTCGGCGGCGTACCGGCTAAGATCCTGAAAAGGTATTGCGGACGAAATTTCTTTCTGGTCGGCGATGCAGCGCGTCTTGCCGATCCGCTTACCGGTGCCGGGATCGCCAACGGAATAAAATCCGGCATACTTGCCGCCCGCAGCATAATCGCTGCTACCCGGGGGAAAAAGATCACGTATGAACAGGATATCAAAAGTCTGATCATTAATGAGATCCGATCTCATTTCCGGGTCCGGGATAAATATTTACATCTTACCGACCGTGAATTCCTTGAGATCTTCAGGATTGCTAAAGAATTTTTTCATGGCAAGACCGTAACGAATATCAACATCCAGGAAATAGTCCGGCATATATTATACGCTTCTCCAATGATCTTTCGCATCTATACCCTCATTAAACTCCGGCAAATTTTTGGGAATAAGAAACGCCGGCTCAATTAAGCCGGCGTTTACGATTTAAACATTCTTTTTAACGTGTTTTTTTAGTCTTAGATGATTTTGTATTTTTGTCGGTTTTTTTAAGTAAATCCTTGAATTTGGAATTAAGATTCTTTATTTTCTGAAGATCATCCTCACGCTGATCATTAACTCCATTTGAATCAGCGTCCTGAAAGCGATCTTTTTTATCATTATTCTTATCATCCTGATTGTTGATGATATTCTTATTGTCTTTATTGTCTTTGATTACCTCTTCGGTCTTTATTTTATTATCGTCATTATTATTAGATCTTGTGTTGTTATTTCTCACTACCGGTTGTACCGCGTACAGTAAACTGCCAAAAAAGAACAGGATCATGATCTTGTTCATGTTACCTCACATTATTATAAAAAAATCTACTTTCATGTCAATACGGAAAGAGCTTAACGAATATTCTTCGGTGCTCACCGGGGTCAAGCCAGATCCTTCGCTCCAATGTCCGGTATCCATATTTCCTGATCTCAATTATATACTCACCTGGTCTGATCGTGAGCGTGCGCGGTGCCTTACCTATATACTCCCCGTCACCGCTTTGAGCTTCGGTTATGAATATCTGGCCGTATTTAGGAGTGGTAATTATTCGCAACCTTGCCGGTTCCGGCTCTTCAATATAGATCTCAATGGTCTCGCGGCTGATAAGCGCGGCATCATCCTCAAGCATTGGTGGTTTTTCCGAAGAAGCAAGTATAATGATCGTCTCGACCCCTTCCGGACCACTGACAATGTAATCGAAATTTGCCTTTTCAGGCGGCAGCTGATAAGTACGGTTGGCCTTCACCCAGCCGTCGTCTTCATCAGGGGGGAAGAGACGGCTTTCCCTTCCCCCTACCTCAATACTATAAACGGCGACATAACAATCTTGATCGGTTCGGAAGGATATCCTTAAAGGCTCACCAGTCTGATAAATGCCGTCTTCATGATCCACCCATGCTTCGATAAGTGGTCCGTTGCTGATCGTCGTAAGCGCAAGCAATAATATTCCGAACATGATTACCTCGATTTTTCTCTATCTTTTTTTGATGGTATGTTATTTGGTGCGCGATCCCGTTCTTCGCGATTCTGAGGCACAGGCGTAGGCTTCTTTTCTTTTGTCGGCGGCTTGATGCTTTCATTGTCTTTATCCTGTTTTTCCCTTTCCATATTCTGGTTATTCGATTCATTCCGGTCGTCTTTCGGGCCTGGACGAACATCGCCTTTACTATCGTCGATATGGTCCTTTTCTCTTTTGATAATTCTTGGCTGTCCGTTGTCATCCGATTTATTGTCTTTTTCATTATCAAGATATTTGTCACTACTGTTTTTGTCGACCGTACGATTATCAAACTGGGTCGGCATTGTATTACGATCCTGCTCTTTCTTATAATTATCGTTCTTGATTGCATCGATGCGGTGCTCGGCATTCTTTACGTTGATTTCTTTCTTAACCTTATCAACATAATCGGTGCGCATTTTTTCAAGATTCCCGCTTTTGTGTTCCTGCTCAATGCGCTTGAACGCTTCCGGATCTTTTTCTTTTGACAATCTGATCACTTCACTTTCCTTGTATGGAATGTTGATCTCGCGCGGCGGTTTATCAGGCAGATTATATCCTCTTTCCCTGGCTTTATACCGCAATTCATGATAAGAATATGGCAGCTGATACCTTACCCAGCGTCCATATCGGGGTCGATACCACCAACCGCCATTTTCATACCACACAACATAATAGCCGGCATAGAAGAAATCCCAGTGGAAGTTATGTGCCCAGTGGCATCGATGCCAGTACCAATCCCACCACCAAGGATACCACCATACATAATGCACACAATAATACCCGTGCGGGTAATATACCCAGTGCCCATCGCTCCAGTAATAATCATCCCAGTATTCATCTTCCCAGTATTCACCCCGATCGTAATTATCATAATCATTGTAAATGAAATCCGCCGTGAAAGCGAAAACCGGTACTGCGATAAGGGCCAACAATATCAGGCGTTTCATTTTATCCTCCTTTTTATTAATGATCTTCTGATCCCGGATAATATCGACAAGGAATCAGTGAGTTGAACATGACAATAAAATAGTTGCATGTTAGGGCCTCACTACTAATTCCTGATTACCCGGGTCGATCTGATAGGCCCAATCAAAAACAACATAGTCCGGACCAAAACCGGTGATCCGTACTTTAGCAAAATGATTATCCCAAGTCCAGATAATATACGTGTGTCCGATTATGGCTTCAACAATGCCGGTATTTGACCAACCATGTTCGGGCGCATAGGTTACATCATCCAAAGACTCGGTATAACCAAAATCCTGTATTAATCCTCCTGGTCTTGCGATATAGAAAAAATAGGTTTCATAATAATCATCGTAGCCATAATAGAAATCACATGACGGGTGATTATATGGAATTGCCGAATAGTCGCTGAAATTCCATCCCGCGTAACTTGGATATTCAAGATAATCAAAGATCTCCTCATCATACCCCTCAGGTCTTGGAGTATCAAACACCAATTCATACGATAGATCGCTCTCATTGCCCTCTTGATCAAATGCGGCCACTGCGTAGAAATAGGTTTGCCCGTTTATCAATCCATAGTCAATGAAATAATCGAGGTTTGTTTCTCCGATCAGATAATAGGCGCCGCTCGGGGTCATACTGCGAAATATGCGATATCCAGCGAGATCCGGCTCGGTATTTTCATACCAGATCAACATGACTTCGGTATCACCAGTAATGGACCGTACTCCGCGGGGAACGGCTGGCGGTTCATCGTCAAATCCTTCATAACAACAGCCGGTAAAAATTAATATTGTTATCAGAGCTGAGAATATTAGAAAGATTTTCTTATTTTTCATTTTTCACCTCTGCCAATATAATAAGCAAGGTTCGTGCCAGAAGAAGTCTTGTAATTTAAAGAGATAAATTGATGTTAATGCATAAAAAAAGTAAAACCGCACAAATTATGTGCAGCTCGAAAAAATCGTTTAGCGCTGTGGGAGCGGCTTTCCAGCCGCGATTATATTATCGAGCCCAGGAGGGCTCTCCCACATCAACCGTTTCGCAAGAGAGGGGACTTATTTTTTTGTTGTCCGTTACATCTTTCCTTTAAATCACTGTAATCAAAAATTTCTGATCTTTTTCGGAAATTTTATAGATTCAACTCGACCGGATAGCTTATCTCTCCTAATGGTGTATTAATATATGCCTTTGCATTGATCTTGTATGATGCTTTTTTCAAACGTAATGCCTCGACCAGCACATCACCAATTTTGGAATATTCAAGCGTGATCGTCGTTGTGAAATTCTCGGATTTCCCGGCCGGGATCTTGATCCCTTTGCCGGTCGTGCCGGTAAACACATCCTTATTATTAACCAAAAACGTATAACTGAATTTATCAAGGGTTGCATCAATACTATTGGGATTAGTTGACTTAATATCAAAATCGAGCTTTAGATTCGAAAATGTAAAATCATAAGGATTTACTGACAGTAAATTGAATTTGCATTCCTTTATTGCCAGCCGTTCTTTGATCGCCGCGCAGGCGATGAATAATATTAATGGTAATAATATTAATTTTTTCATATCTTCACTATCTCCTATTTTCTTATTTCTTAAAGTCCTGATACCTGACTATCATAGGGAGCATCAACTATGAAACCCGCAGTTATCTTAAATTCTTTGCCGGCGGGAATAGTTATTTCCCAGGTAAAAATCTGCAAATTCCTGTCATCCTTGGTCGGCTTCGGATCAAGCTGAACATCGATCACTTTTAGATCGGGGTTCTGGCTTAACGGAATCTGATCGATTATCATGCATTTGATATCACGGCGATGAAAATTCTTCACAATACTTTCATATTGATATTCGTACTTGGTAACTTTTTTAACGAGCCCGCCTTTTGATACATGATATTTTTTCATCTTTCTTTCAACTTTGACCCGTTCATCAACACCAAAACTTATTTTAGTCTTTGCATCGGTAGCAATCGTATTAATATAAATACTGCCGGTCAAATCATCACCAACATAAGTATTGGCATCACCGGCAATGAAAAGATAATTGGATGTATTTTTGAATTCGCCTTGTGAATACGCCAATTCTCCATAACGCGGTACAATAAAATATTCGTAATCAGCGTCAAAGGTGTGCTCAACGATCTTTATTTTACGGTTTGGTTCGCCGCTCTTTATGCTATATCGACCGGGCAATGGATAAGTGATCGCAATACCGGTGTCCACTGGCTGGACATATTCCTCGTATCGATCCGCCACCTCAGCTTCGATTTCGGCCGGCGCGGCGGCGGCTCTCTTGGAGGCAAGCGGAGCAAGCCTTTCTCGATCTGGCTGATAAATATCAATATACCAGGGAGACGGCTCAACCGGTGTGCCGCCGAGAATGGGCTGCGCGGTCGAGAGAGCCAATCTCACATTATCCCAGTCCTCTCCGGTTCGTTGATTCACCTTGCCAAAATAGGCAAGATCTATTTTGCCAGTAGCAAGACGTCCCCGTAACTCATAATAAGTATGCCAGCTTCCGCCGTAAATAACATAAGTGATTTCGATCCGGTATTTCTTTGCACTTGATGCATGGGCATCAAAAATTATTGTCTTGCGATTCTGGGTAACAGCACGAATATCGCTTAGCTGTTTTTTAAAAGCATCAACCTGCTCTTTTAGATCCACCCGCTCACGCTCAATTTCAGCGATGCGGTTTTTAGCTTTTGTCATCTCCACTGTTAAAAACTGTAATCCCTGACGCCAGGCGGTTGGAGCAACTTTACCGGTAAACAATTCTTTCGATATCGTTTCCGGCACGCTGACCGATATTGATATTAAAAACTTCTGTTTGTCCTGCAGAACCATACCTTCATCGATCAATGCCCGATCCTTGATCAATAATTTCTTGATCTTATCTTCGATCGCCTTGACCTTGGGACTCACCACTTTCAAATATCCCTGTTTGACCATGACCTCACCAACGCGCAAGTCCTTTGACTTAATTCGTAGGGTCTGATCATCGATCGCACCCGGCAGATCTGAGATGAAAATATCCTGCGATCCATGAAATTCAATATCAACGATCCGGGTAACCAGCACGCGATCGCTATAAACTATTACTGAATCGATCCTTGATCTGATATCGCGAGTTTTCATCTGACCTCCATCGACAAATCTACACAATCAAAACAAAATGTCAAGCTGCTGCCGAACGATCAAGGAAGATTTCAAAACCAACCACAGGCGTGGCGCATTTTTCTTGACCGGGCGGGATTTCTGGCTATAATGAGCGGTTAAGGAGGTTTAATGAAACCGTTTCGCAATGAGCCGTACAATGATTTTAACAATCCAAAGATACGCCGGAAAATGGAAAAGGCGTTGGCGCAAGTTGAATATGAATTCGGCAAAGAATATGATCTCGTGATCGGCGGCAAGAGAGTGAAATGTGAAAAGAAATTATACTCTTATAATCCAGCCAAGAAAGATGAAGTTATCGGCATTTTCCAGAAAGCCGACGAACAAATCGCCGAACAAACCATGCAGGCTGCGCTCAAGGCCTTTGAAACCTGGCGCTACACTCCAGCCACAGTACGGGCAAATTATCTTTTCAAAATCGCCAATATAATGCGGCGGCGCCGCTTCGAATTGAATTCATGGATGGTTTTGGAAACCAGCAAGAACTGGCTCGAGGCGGATGCGGATACGGCTGAGGCAATAGATTTTTGCGATTATTACGGTCACGAGGTCTTGCGCTATGACCGGGGGCCGAAACTATTGCAACTAAAGGATGAAAGAGACGAGCAGCGCTATATACCGCTCGGCGTCGGTATCGTTATACCCCCGTGGAATTTTCCTTTGGCAATTCTGACTGGTATGACCACGGCTTCATTTGCGTGTGGTAATACGGTCATTCTCAAACCATCAAGCGATTCACCGGCAATCGCAGCTAAATTTATGGAAATGGTTGAAGAGGCAAAAGTGCCGGTCGGCGTCGTCAATTTCATGACCGGCTCAGGCGCCCTTGCCGGCGACTATCTGGTCCGCCATCCAAAAACCCGTTTCATCGCTTTTACCGGTTCAAAATCGGTCGGGCTTCATATAATTGAGCACGCTGCCAAAACCGTGCCCGGACAGATCTGGATCAAGCGGGTGGTCGCGGAAATGGGCGGGAAAGACCTTATTATTGTCGATTCTGAAGCCAACATTGACAGTGCTGTGACCGACGCGCGGGTTTCTGCTTTTGGTTTTCAGGGCCAAAAATGCTCGGCCTGTTCCCGGCTTATACTCGATGAAAAAATCTATGATAAATTCATGAAGAAGTTAATACCAACAGTTGAAGCGATCACGGTCGGACCACCAAAAGATCATGGCAATTATATGGGAGCTGTGATCAACGAATCAGCGTATAAGTCAATGCTCGAATATATCGAGATCGGAAAATCCGAAGGCAAACTTGTCTGCGGCGGCAAGCCGGCCGAAGGTAACGGCTGGTTCATCCGCCCGACCGTTTTCACTGATATCGGCCCCAAAACCAGGATATTTCAGGAAGAGATCTTTGGTCCGGTACTGGCGGTAACGCGTGCCCGTAATTTTGAACACGCAATTGAACTTGCCAATGATTCCGAATATGGATTGACCGGTGCGGTTTATACCAAGAACCGACAAAAGATCGAAAAAGCGAAAAATGAAGTTTTTGTCGGAAATCTCTATATCAATCGCAAATGCACTGGTGCCATGGTCGCGGCCCATCCATTCGGCGGATTTAATATGTCGGGCACAGATTCCAAAGCCGGCGGCCCGGATTACCTTGGGCTATTCACCCAAGCCAAAGCGATCGCTGAATATGTGGCCGCGAGAAAAACTAAAAAGCCGGCAAAAAAAAGACGGGGATAATTGAAGAACATGACAACCGAGTATATATTCAAGAGCGTAACCAAGCGAAAAATAAGATTCATTGACCTGTGGTTTTCGGATATTCTGGGTTCAGTAAAAAATGTGACAATCCCGGCCAGCGCCCTAAAAAAAGCACTGAAAGATGGAATATGGTTTGACGGTTCATCAGTCGAAGGTTTTGGCCGGATTTTTGAAAGCGATATGTACCTTGTTCCGGATCCGGAAACGTTTGCGGTCATTCCCTGGGGTGAAGATAGAACCGCCCGGTTCATCTGTGATGTATTTGCTCCTGATCATAAACCCGCCAAGGTAGACCCGCGTTCCACGCTGCGTAACAATCTGCAGTTGCTGCAAAAGAACAAAATGGATCTTTATGTCGGCGCCGAACTTGAATTCTACCTATTCCGCCGCGATGGCGACCGGGTCGTCCCGTTGCCCCATGACCGGGTCGGATATTTTGACCTGGGCGGCGATCTTGCGCTAAAAATCAGGAAGGAGATGTGTAAGCGCCTGCAGGATTTCGGGATTGAGATTGAAGCCGGGCATCACGAAGTCGGCCGTGGTCAGCATGAGATCGATCTTCTCTATACCGACGCATTGAGAATGGCTGATAATATTCTGACCGCTCGCATGGTAATCAAAAAAGTGGCTGAAGACCACAATCTTTATGCTACCTTCATGCCCAAACCGATATTCGGTGCGGCCGGTAACGGAATGCATATACATCAAAGTATTTTCAAAGGCAATCGCAATCAGTTTGCTGATCAAAAAGATGCCTACGGGCTTTCTCAACTCGCCTACTATTATCTTGCCGGTCTGCTCAACCATGTACGCGAGATCAGCGCCCTGATATCCCCGCTGGTCAATTCTTATAAAAGACTTGTATCCGGATTTGAGGCCCCGGTTTACATATGCTGGGGACGCATGAACCGGTCGGCACTGGTTCGGGTGCCGAGAATCAGTAAGGATAATCTAAACAGCACACGGCTTGAACTGCGCTCCTGTGATCCATCGGCGAATCCATATCTAATTTTTGCTGCGATTCTTCGAGCCGGGATTGAGGGGATAAATAACAAATCAAAATATCCCAAGCCAGTTGAAGAGAACGTTTATAAGCTCGAAACAAACATACTAAAGGATAAAGGCATTGATTTGCTGCCACGATCGTTATGGGAAGCCCTTGAATATTACCGGCAAAGCAAGCTTGCCCGTCTCGCTCTGGGCGACGATCTGTTTCTTCGTTATTATGATGTAAAAATGAAGGAATGGGATGAATACGCGATCCAGGTCACGAAATGGGAGCATGATAAATATTTAGAACTATACTAACAAGAAAACGGTTATTGGCTACAAAGCATGGGAAAGCAACTTTACAATAAAATACTAATTTCTAAATTCGAAATCCTAAACAAATTCCAAATTTTATTTTCCTAAACGTTTGGGATTTTCCGCCCCCTCCACAGGCCGGCAAGCTAAGCGGATCAGCCTTTGGCTGAGGTTATTAGATATTGTTTACCCCGTTTAAATAATATATATTAAGAGGGGATATTCCCAATAAGGGTAATAGCTGTTTGTTTATGCATAAGCTTTAATTTTTTATTTTGTATTTAATGGGGTTTAGAATTTAGTGCTTCGGATTTAGAATTTTAGAAATAAATTCTTATCGACTGAGCATCGCTACTTTTTGAACACTAACCCTTTTCCGAATCGATTATAAGATACAATTTCTTCTAGTTTCTTCCGCGGTCTCGGTTTGATCCCTCCGATTCCCTGTTCATTCGAAGCGGTCTCCGGATAGCCCATTACCAACATTGATCCAATGCGGTATTGATTCGGGATTTTCAGCAGTTTCTTCAAATACTTTTCATTGAACCAACCAACAAAACAAGTCCCAATGCCGAGTTCGGTTGCGGTCAAAGCCATATGAGTCATGGCAATCGAAAAATCGATCAGATAATTTTCATGACCAAAAAGCTCGCCGAGATAATGAGTTACTGCTTTGAAGTATAAACCGACAATGACTACCGGTGCTCTATTCAACCAGGTAATAAGCCGCTTCGAACCCATTGGCAAATGCTCAGGAATCAGATCTTTGAGCTCTTGATCATCAACCACGATAAAATGCCAGGCCTGACGATTGCTTGAAGACGGTGCCAGCCG
>MEUM01000019.1 GCA_001771735.1 Caldifarciminota bacterium RBG_13_43_14
CTGAGGAGTTATCATGCAAGAATTTGTCCGAAAAATATGCAATAGTCTTGAAATTAAAAAAGTATTCTATGGTGATGTCCGAATTGTCGAAGATGAAGCCGAGATAATTGTTTTTAAAAATGGAATTATCGAGGCGATAACCCACACTTTTAATACTGGTTTTGGTGTTCGCGTATTAAAAAACTCAGCCTGGGGATTTTCCTCTTCGAATGTGGTCAATAAGAAAATGGCTGATCTGGTGACACGGGATGCCTTGAATATTGCCCGGGCATCGGCATCAATACCAGGGCAGCCTGTTAAATTGGCCGCCGCAAAACCGGTAAAAGGTAAATACAAGACCAAAGTCGAGATCAATCCTTTTAAAGTCTCAATTGACAAAAAGATCGATTTGCTGATGAATTGCGACCGTATCTTTGCCCGGGACAAAAAGATAAAGGTTAGAACCGGATTTGTCAGGTTCAACCGCCGATTGGTGCATTTTGGTTCGACCGAGGGCTCCAGTACAACTCAAGAGTTTTATTATACCGGTGGTATGATCCGGGCTTATGCAATGAACGATGGCGAAGTTCAGTCGCGTTCATTTGGAAATTTCCGTCAAGCTGGTTATGAATTTATCGACACGCTAAATCTAATTGAAAATTCGGCGCGCGTAAGGGATGAGGCAGTACAATTGCTAAGTGCCGAGCAATGCCCGGAAATAATCACGACGATAGTGCTTGATGCCGAGCAAATGGTTTTACAGGTGCATGAGTCATGCGGTCATCCGACCGAGCTTGACCGTGTGCTCGGTACTGAGGCATCGTATGCCGGAACAAGTTTTATGACCGCTGAGAGGTTGAACAATCTGCAATACGGTTCTCGATTAATCAATATCGTCGCGGATGCGACAACACCCGGCGGTCTGGGAAGTTTTGGCTGGGACGATGAAGGCATTCCTGCTCAGCGTGTTTACCTGGTCAAGAACGGGCTTTTCGTCGGCTATCAGAGTTCCCGGGAAACCGCACCGGTGGTAAACGGTCAATCCAGCGGGGCGATGCGCGCCGACGGTTGGAACCGCATTCCTTTGATACGCATGACCAATATTAACCTTTTATCCGGTAAACATAGTCTTGAAGAATTAATTGCCGGAACTGACGATGGGGTATTTATGACGACCAATAAATCCTGGTCGATCGATGATAAACGGCTCAATTTTCAGTTTGGCTGTGAACTTGCCCGGCGTATCGAGAAAGGTAAGTTGACTAAATTGTACAAGAACCCGACCTACAGCAGTATCACACCAAAATTCTGGAACAGCTGTGATGGACTTGGCAAGGAATCAACACGTGAGCTTTTTGGAGTCCCCAATTGCGGTAAGGGTGAACCCGGAC
This sequence comes from Caldifarciminota bacterium RBG_13_43_14, assembly GCA_001771735.1. Lineage (GTDB taxonomy): Bacteria > Hydrothermota > Tepidihabitantia > SM23-42 > SM23-42 > RBG-13-43-14. Next base: position 1,371 of record MEUM01000019.1, read on the forward strand.
AGACCGCGTTTGTCGGACACGGCACGGTCCCGGCAAGATTTCGCAATGTGCAGATCGGAATAGCGAAATAGCATGAAAAACACTAAATTCTAAGCACTAAATGCTAAACAAATCACAATTTTTAATATTTAAATTCCAAAAATTGTTTGAATATTTGGATTTTGTGATTAGATATTGTTTAGGATTTAGAATTTTGATATTAGAATTTGGTTTGTTAGCTCTGCTAACAAACTGTGCCTATTTCAATACTTATTATAATGCCAGCAATTATTTCCGTCAGGGTATGAAAGGTGTCCAGAACGATACGTTGAAATACGACAACGAAAATTTCAACAAAACGATCGAAAAAACAACATCCGTGATCGTGAAGTATCCACGATCACGATATGTTGATAATTCACTTTTTATGATGGGTGTTTCTTATTATTATAAGGGTGATTATGCCCGTGCGATTGAAAAACTTGAATTTCTAATTCTTAATTATCCGCAATCCAATCATATTAATGCAGCTCATTATTATAAGGCACTGGCCTATCTCAAAACCCGGAAATATAGTCCAGCGGTAATCGCCTTAAAAGAATCGATGAAATCTAAAAAATATCGAGATAGAGCACGATTGATATTATGTTATGTTTATTATCAGGATAATAATTACAGCGCTCTGAATCAATGCGTTGAGGAGCTTCTTTCATCAAATCTTGAAAAGGATAAACGTCAGGTCATTCTTAAATTGGTCGCTGAGGCCAGTCATAAACTAAGAAAATATGAGCCCGCGCTTTCCTATTATAATGAATTGCTGAACAATTCACGGACCGGCGAAGAGAAGAAAAAATACAAATCCAAGATCGCCAAGATATATCTTGAAATGGGCGAGTATGAAAGTTGCCGTAATTTTCTTGAAGGCGAGAGCGATGTAGAATTCCAGGAAATTCTTGGTGATCTATGTGTAAAACTGGTTAATTATCAAGAAGCCAAGGACATATATTTAACACTGACCGCATCCAAGTATGGGATCTCGGCCGCCGAGGTTTTTTTTAAGCTTAGCGAAATATATCGTCAGGAGGATAGTATTGAAACCGCGATCGCATATTATGATTCTGCCTATACCCGTGGATCAACAAGTGAATACGGGATAAAAGCCAAAAAAATGAGCGATGTACTGCGAAGGATACAATCGCTTGGTCAGGAGACTGAAAATCTTGACCGGGCACAATTTTTGCGAGCTGAGACCTATTATGTGGATTTCAATGATCCGCAGCGAGCCGCTGGTGAATATAAAAAAGTCTATGACAATTATCCGAAAAGCGAATGGGCGCCCAAGGCACTTTACGCACATTTCTGGATTGCGATCCATGAGTTGAATGATGATTCCCTTAGTAATGATCTGTCCCGTCGCTTAATGGATCAATTTCCGGCTACGGAATATTCAATGAGTGCAGCTAAGATCATCGCCGGATCGAGCGGTTACAATGATGAAAATGCTCCTGAACCATGAAGCCAAAACTAATAAGGGCTTATATCACCGCTAAAAAACAGTTAAATCCAGATACTTTTTCTCTTGAATTGAAGACATCGGGATTGAGACTTCAACCCGGTCATTTTTTTGAGATACGCACCAGCGATACCTATGATCCATACTTGAACCGGCCGATCAGTGTCGCCGGTTATCAGCGATCCCGTTTATTATTGATTATCAGAAAGGCCGGCCGGGGAACCACGCTGTTGCATGAAAAAAATACCGGCGATAGAATATTGATGCTCGGTCCTATGGGAAAGGGTATTATCCCTAAAAAGAAAAGGACTTTGGTAATCGCAGGCGGTATCGGTATTGCGCCGCTTTATTTTCTTGCCCATAATTTAACGGTTGGTAAAATACCTTTTTCTTTGATATACGGTGTCAGGAACCACGGTGATCATATATTGATCTCTGAATTAAAAAGAATTTGTTCTGATCTGATCTTGGTATGTGAGCGCGGCGCAAAAAAGAAAGTGACTGCTTTAGATGTTCTTAAAAATATGGATCTGGCTAAATATGACATTATTTATGCATGTGGTCCAAAAGCAATGTTTGTTGAATTACAGAGAATGAAGTTCGATCAGCCGATATACGTTTTTTGCGAGGACTTTCTCGGCTGTGGCTGCGGTATATGTATCGGTTGCGCGATCAAGATAAAGGGTACCTACAAACGGATCTGTATTGATGGACCGGTCTTCAATCTGAAGGAGATTGATTTTAATGTTTAGAAACACTAAATCCGAAGCACTTCAGCCTCTCCAAAGACGGATAAATGAAGCTGATCCGCCTCTGGCGGAAAATTCTAAACAATACCTAAATTCAAAATTCCAATATTCCAAACTGTTTGAAGAATTAAAGAATTGGTTAATTGAAATTTGTTTAGAAATTAGAATTTCGAAATTAGAATTTGACGAACATCGTGAGATCTGATGATCAAGCTCTTCGGCATCCCATTCAAGAATCCGATCTTCATTGCTTCAGGCGTATTTGGTTTTGGGTTGGATTTTAAAGAGGTAAGCAATAAGGTCGGGGCACTTTTTACTAAGGGTATTACATTAAAACCACGGCCGGGGAATCCACCACCACGCATTGTCGAAACCGCGGCGGGATTGATCAATTGGGTGGGTCTGGAAAATCCTGGAGTCGATATTTTTTGCCGTGATATATTACCAAAAGTAAAAAAGTTGAAATGCCGGGTCTTTGTCAATGTTGCCGGATTTTCGATCAATGACTTTGAAAAGATCGTTGAAAAACTGGCCGATCGAATTGACGGTTTGGAGATCAATGTGTCCTGCCCAAATGTGAAGGAGGGTGGAGTGCTTTTTGGTCAGGATCCTAAGATCGCTGCGCAGGTGACTGGTGCGGTTCGTAAGCGTACACGGCTTCCCGTGATTGTAAAATTGACGCCGAATTTCTGCGATCCGCTGCTCATCGGCAAGGCATGCATTGATGCCGGGGCTGATGGATTATCTTTGATAAATACTGTATTTGGTCAGGCCTATAATGCGCATACTGGCGAACGGATCATTTCCGGTGGTTTGTCCGGACCTGCGATCAAGCCTTTTGCACTTTTTTGCGTGAACCGGGTCTCGGTATTAGGTGTGCCGGTGATCGGTATCGGCGGGATCGAGACCGTGGCTGATGTCCGGGAATTCTTGAGCGCGGGCGCGAGCGCAGTCGCAATTGGATCGGCACTGCTGCGGGATCCATATTTGCCGATACGGATTATACGTGAACTAAAGGTCGTATCGAATATAAGTAAGAATGAGAAACTCTAAATCCGAAATTCTTCAGCCTCTTCAAATACGAATTAATGAAGCTGATCCGCCTTTGGTGGAAAATTCTAAACAAATCACAAATTCTCAAATTCAAATAACTAAACAATATGATTTAGAAGAGAGGACTTATCTTTTTGCAAAAAGAGTAAATGAATATGTGAAAAAATTACCCAGGACAATTACTAATATTGAAATTGGTAGACAATTAGTCAGATCGTCTGGTTCGGTTGGAGCAAATTATATTGAAGCAAATGAATCCCTTAGTAAGAAAGATTTTATAATGAGAATTAAAATAGGCAAGAAAGAAACAAAGGAAAGTCGTTATTGGTTAAGACTTAGTGAACCATTAAAGGAGCATAATAGTGAAAAGGAATTATTGATAATCGAAACAATTGAGTTAATGAAGATTTTTGGTGCCATTCTTGAGAAGTGCAAATGAAGTATATTGAGTTTTTGATATTTCGTGTTTGGAATTTGTTTAGGATTTAGATGTTAGAATTTAGGATTTGAAAAGGAAAGGAGTTCTAATGAGTGAGCAGAAATTGATCGTTTCGCTTGATCTGAGCGATCTGGGCAAAATAAAAAATTTGGTTAATCAGTTAAAGGGCATTATTGAGATATTTAAGGTTGGGGCGATACCTTTTACCTATTTTGGCACTGAGATCGTGCGCTGGCTCAAGGATAATGACTGCCGGGTAATGCTCGATCTCAAATATCACGATATCCCGAATACGGTCGCGCGGGCATGCGAGGGCGCGATGGAACTCGGAGTTGATATGCTCACGATTCACACCAGCGGGGGTTTTTCCATGCTTGAAGAGGCAGTAAAGGCCACTTTAGTGACCGCCGATATTAAAAAGATCGATCGTCCCAGATTGCTTGGCGTGACCGTTCTAACCAGTATTGACGAGGCCTATTTCAAAGACCTGTTCGGCGACATCAAGCGCAGCCTGGAAGAACAGGTTGTCTTTTTTGCCCAGCTTGCTCGCAGTGCCGGTCTTGACGGGGTGGTCGCATCTCCGAATGAAATAGAAGCGATCAGAAAAGCCTGCGGTGATGAATTACTGATTGTAACGCCCGGTATCAGGGTTCAAGAAGAAGTGATCGAGGCTGATGATCAAGCGCGCGTCACGACCCCCCGGGCAGCATTCGAAGCCGGGGCGAATTTTATTGTCATCGGCCGACCGATAGTCAGGGCAAAAGATCCGGTTGCGGCGGCTGAAAAAATATTAAAGGAGATAGATGAGGGAAATTGAAAAGCTGTTAAAAGATCTGAAAGTTTTACAGGAAGGCCATTTTTTATTGAATTCAGGTTTGCACAGCCAATTTTATTTTGAAAAATTCCGTATTTTAGAAAATCCAGATGCAACCACGAAATTATGCAATATCATTACCGATCATTTCAAGAGAGAATCGATCGACTGGGTAATCGGGCCCACGACCGGCGGTGTTATAATCGCCTTTGAGGTTGCGCGGCAGCTGAAAGTATTGGCTGGATTTGCCGAAGAGCGTGATGATAAGCGGATTGTCGGCCGCGGGTTCAATGTGACCGGTAAGAAAATTCTGCTGGTGGATGATGTCATGACTACCGGCAAATCACTGATCGAAACGATCGATGCGATCAAGGAAAAACAGGGTATACTGACCGGCGTTGCCGTTCTGATCGACCGCAGTCAGCAAGAACTTCCTTTTGAATATTTTGCATGTTTTAAAAAGCAAGTTGAAAATTTTTCACCGGCCAGCTGCCCTTTATGTAAACAAAATATGCCACTTAATAAACTCGGGGGCGTTTAGATCCCGGTTTTTCTGAATTTTCTGCATTCTGCTTCCTGGATATTAGCCAGCATCTTTGTTCCTCTTATCGCTCGTCAGTACACGGATAATTTATTCGTAATTTCCATGATCGCAGCATTGTATAATGGTATGGTTTTTTTTTCGGCGACCGTTTTCGGACGATTGGGCGACACTTTGAGCAGACGCAAAGTGGTTATGGCCGGTTTTTTTATTTCCGGTATTATTTTTTTATTGCATAATTTTGTCCCCGATCTAAAAACCCTGTTCATTGTGCGTGGTCTCGCCGGTATCGGTGTCGGTATGATCCCTGGATCACTTGCCGCCCTTGCCTGGAGCGGTTCAGTTGCATTGTTCACCTCTTTTGGTTCGCTCGGGTTTGCTTTTGCAAGTATTATCGCCGGATTACTAAAACAGAATTTTTTTGTATTCACCGGCGCAGCGTTCTTCTGTCTGGTCGGATTTATATTTGCCTCGAGGATAAAGGAAAAGCCGGTAAGGTTAAAAGTGCCATTTTTCCCCTTGGCAACGGTCAAAAAAAATATCGGCATATATTTGCCGTATTTAATACGTCACAGCGCGGCGTCAGCGATCTGGGCGATATTCCCGATCTATCTTTTAGGTCTAGGCGCAAATCGATTGGCGATCGGTGTGATTTACGGACTCAATCCAGTAATGCAGTTTATATTCATGCTTATGCTTGATCGCTATAAAAAAGAACGTTTGATCGATATCGGTTTGATTGCTACATCCCTGACTTTTTTGGGATACTTCCTGTCGCCGAACTGGCAGATAATTCTAATCTTTCAGATCGTACTGGGTTTTTCCTGGGCAAATCTTTATTTAGGATCGATGAAATGTTTGCTGGAACGCAATGATGAACAGGCGACCGCCACTGGTTTGCTGAATTCAGTACTCGGTCTATCCGGTATAATCGGACCGTTGATCGGTGGCATTGTAGTGTTATTAGGGACCAAAGTACTTTTTATTTTTTCCACATTACTGTCATTGAGCGCGCTTTTTGTCTGCCGTAAATGCCTGACAATTACAGACGCCAGAAGCCAAGTGCGGCCAGCAGGATAAAGCCGAGTCCTGCGATCAGAGCGCCCAGCCATCCCAGCAAACATAAACAGGTAACGATAACGCCGGCAATAAAAACGCCGATGCCGATCACAAGCAAAGATTTTTTGAATTCC
>MEUM01000020.1:0-172 GCA_001771735.1 Caldifarciminota bacterium RBG_13_43_14
GAGGTTGGTTACTCTGTTCAACAGACCACGGATGACGGTTATATCATCGCCGGAGCCACCAGGTCTTTTGGAAACGATGTCCAGGTTTATCTTGTTAAAACTGATTCTCTTGGAGATACGCTCTGGACCAAAGTTTATGGTGACACTGCTGACGAGTATGGGAGGTGTGTCC
>MEUM01000020.1:266-5559 GCA_001771735.1 Caldifarciminota bacterium RBG_13_43_14
TGAGGGTTGTTCTGCTCAGCAGACTATTGACGGAGGGTATGTCGTCGCAGGTTATGACTTCCCCAAAGTCTATCTTGCCAGGACCGATTCTCTTGGAGATACTCTATGGACGAGAACTTACGGTGGAACGCCCTTACATTATGGTTACTCTGTCCGTCAGACTGTTGATGGAGGCTATATCGTCGCTGGATATGCACAAGACCAATTTGAACATACCCGAGTTTATCTGGTGAAAACTGACTCTTTAGGCGAAACGCTCTGGACCGGAACTTATGGTGGTGAGATAAATCATTCTTATGGTCACTCTGTTCAGCAGACATCCGATAGAGGTTATATCATCACAGGATATACCGATGCTTTCGGGAACGGTTTTCAGGTCTACGTAGTGAAAACCGACTCTCTCGGTGATACTCTATGGACAAAGAACTATGGTGGAATGAACTATAACGATGAAGGTTATTCTGTTCAACAGACTTTGAATGGTGGTTACATTATCACAGGATATACCACGTCTTTTGGAAATGGCGGTCAAGTTTACCTTATCAAGACTGATGCGGATGGGAATACAGGAATCGAGGATAATAACAATGCTTTGTATCAGCCGTTCACATCACATTTATTGGTTGTTCCTAATCCATTCACTTCTTTTGCATCCGTTATCGGTTATGAAAGAGAACACTTTATTCTCTATGATATAACGGGAGAACGAGTCGGTTGTTATTCAGGAAGTAGAATCGGATTTGATCTTCCTGCCGGAGTGTATTTTCTCATATCCGAGGATAAGAATCTTGATCCTGTTCGGATTGTAAAAATTAAATAAAAGAAATTACTACAAAGAGGGAGGGTAGAATGAAAAACTATGTCTTGGTGGTAATAACAGCAATATGTATAATACCGATTAGCAGTGTCCGGGCAGAAACACTCTGCTATGGATTTACAAAGATAGATGGTGAAAGAACCAATGGGGTTCAGATCAGAGCAGTGTATCAAAACGATACGAGTATTGTGCTTGACACAGTAAGCTATCATCATTTGATGTATGGGGCGGGTTATTTCCATGCATCAAAATCAGGGTCATTACCAGCCGGTAAATATGACGTCCATTTTGAATACGGTTCTTACATCAGAAACAAAGTTATCACCTATGACCCTGAAATCGGTCCAGTGAATATGGGCGAGGTAGAGTTGGTGAAAGTCGAGTTCGAAAGCAATGATACGTTACTGATACTACGCAATATTAATATGGAAGCGGTATTCTGGAGGCAGACCGGTGTGATATACGATTTGATTATTAAAGGCCATGGCGGACTTTTGTCCGCCAGCGAACCCGGACAGATCATATTCCGGGATACGCTAATAGGTCAGGAGTATTTACAGGATGAAGATGTTGATTCCTTAGTATCTATTGATACCGTTAATACTCCTTCACAAGGAATGATCAGTTTTCAACTCAATTTTCCGAATCATTCGGCGCTGGTTAGTTATACGATGGATACACTTAGGTTACGCTGGGATAATGATGTCTGGCTTAATATAGAAAATCCGACAAGACGCGCGTTGCGACTGGATTTTTCTCTACCGCTTCTTGATACAATGCAGTATGCATTTTGGGCTGATGCAAATGCGCCGTATTTTATCGATAACTATTTTAATAAAACGATCACCTATCGTGAAAATTTCTGTATTCTGCCATCTGTGACTCTCTATGACACTACCTTGGATTATGGGATTTCTTTTGTCTGCCCTTTTGAAGTGAAGAAACCGCGACTGCAATTCAAGTTGAGAAGAAATCCCAGTTCTGATACACTGCGAATTTCGTACAATTACATGCAAATGTATGTGCCGCAAAGCCAAGCTGCCCATACTTCATTGTATCTTGTTCCCCATGAAGGCGACTGGCGACCAGGGCTTGCCTATATGCAAGTACGGTATCCAGAATACTTTACACCTCATGATAGCTCTCAAATTATTGAAAATGAAGGAAGATTCTTTATGGGACAGTACCACACTAGCACAGCAAAAATGGATACCTGTCAATTGTTCGGAGTAAAATGGGAAGAATACTATAACAATCATCCTTTTTTTGGCCTTTATGCACCACAAGACCGTTTCCAATGGCGACGCATAGGAGATGGAGATTCCTCGACTCCCTACATTGATTCAATCACATTTAATGACTGGTATCACCACCAAGGTGATCCTTGGCATAATTATGATTACGCCAGAGGAATGATAGATCAATGGAATCTCCGTGGTATTGGTTCATACATGTACTATCAGCCTATTGAGGCATGGAAAAATTGGATACTTTATCCCACGACGCCTTTTGATTCATCTTTTGCAAAAGACAAAGATGGAAATCCCCTTCCTCATTTTATGGGGTGCCGGCTTTTGAATCCAGATACAAACCTGTATTCCTTTTACCCACCAGGGGAACGTTCCTGGTCAGCGTATATTGATTCCCAGGTCGCATGCGTTCTGGACAGTTATCCAAACGCAGTAGGAATTTTCATGGACCGTGCTGACTACCGTTACTATGATTATGCTCACGACGACAACGTTACAATGGTAAATACCACGCCAGTTTATATGCTGGGATTTGCGCTGGAGGAAATATACAAGCACATTTGCGAAGAGGTGCACAGTCGTAACAAAGGCATTTTAGCAAATGGGCCAACGAACGTGGAGGTATGCAAGAACATAGACGGAATAATGACTGAAAGATACACTCAATCAGTTGGTTATCTACAGTATCTCGGGTTGTCTCGGCCTCTAATACTTTTCGTCATTGATAAAACAGGATTAGAGACTGAAACCAAGGACAAAACTGCTTTGTATGGTGGACTTTATCCGAGTCTTGAAGCTGATGTAAGTGAATCAATGAGCCGTTTAATAGACTTCAAATATCAGCCCCTTTTTGATCTATACAAAGGCAAGACATGGGTACTTAATGCCCATGCTTTACGACTGCCAGTGGGTATTAAAGGCAATATTTTTAAAACCCCAGATAATGACTTACTCATTCCAATGGTGAACATGGATAGGTCTCAAGTCAGCAGGGATCCGTTTAGATACAATCTGGGAGTTACAATCACGTTTCCTGGGTTAGGCACTTATGATCATTGTTATGTTTTATCTGGAGACTATTTTGGTCCAAGATGGGTATATTACGATCCTCCTGCGCAGGATCAGCTTACTGTACCTGAACACATGGTTTCTGCACTTGTTCGGCTCAGTCAGGAACCGCAGTATGAGTATTCATTGATGTCATCATCGGTGCTCTGTCGTGGCAAGGCTGGAAAATTCAGACTCCGTGTCCAAAATCTTGACCCAGGATCCAAACAATACGCATTGCTAGTTACCACACCATTTGGGAATTGTTCTTTTCGTACTTTTGAGCTACGTCAGTATGAGTTCCAGGAGATTCAATATGATTTTACTGTCCCGGATACCCATCTTCTTGGTGAAGATACTTTCTGGGTGATTAATACAAATCCGGCACCAGATGACTCGACACTATTTACACTTTGGGTGTATGATCCTGTGAGCATCGAACTGCCAGAAACACTATTTATCAAGTTTCCAGTTGGAGACACTTTTCCTTTGACTTTGACCAATAACACCCCAGATACGATGTCGGTTACCTTATCTGGTGTCTTTGAACAAGGACATGGGGAGATTGAATTTATTGGAAACGATCCAGTTGCTATTCCCGGGTATACAACTGAGCAAATGGGACTGTTCGTAGAAAACAAGGATATTATTGGTACGCTGAAAGTAATTGCTATCTGTAACAGTGATACCGTTGGTAACGTGACTAAACAAATCACCCGCGCCATGCGGCCATCGCCTGGCGATATCTTTTGTGACGACTTTAACAGTGGTTCGATGAGCAGTCAATGGGACACGAGCTATAGCCCAAATGCCTGGTCAGTTGTGGATAACAGCGCAAAGGGCAGCGGAAATGCATCTCATTACTTTGCTACCGTTGGTGCGGGTGATGGAGCATGGACTGACTACTACTTCCAGTTAAATACAAAGATGTCAGGAAGTACGCAGCCCAATATACCATATCTTAAATCCTATATTTTCTGCCGTGTGCAAAACGATACCATGTATTATAGATACGGCGTCAAGGGTGATGAAAACAATGTAGTGCTTTATCGACGTGATGACGATACCACATGGCTGCGATTGGGTAGTTACCCATTGCAACCAGAAAAGGATCTTTGGTATTACCTTGCGATGGAAGCTGATGATGATTCGATTCATTGTTATCTCAATGGTCAGCAGGTGATCTCCGTCAAGGACACTGTATACAGTAGTGGTGGTATTGGTATGGGCATTACTGAGGATTATATGACCAATTACTATGATGATGTTGTCGTACGTCCGCATCCGCTTCCAGATACCTTGTTTTCAGATAATTTCAATAGTGGTACAATGAATGCGCTCTGGAATAAAACGTACGGCACGTGGTCAGTTCCACCGGAGGAACCAAGTTTTGCCCGCGGCAGTGGTATCAAACACTTTGCGACTGTCGCCGAAGGTTGTGATTGGACAAATCACCAATATCAGATCAAGACAAGAATAAAAGGAAGCGATTTTAGTCTGTCACTTAGGTCATACCTTTTCTTCCGGATCCAAGATGAAGATAATCTATACCGTTTTGGTCTTTGCAGTGACAGTGGGGTGATCCTTCATAAACGAGTTGATGGAACATGGACAACTTTAGATAACGATCCTTTATTGTTACAGAAAAATGTTTGGTATAATCTCAAAATCACAATTGAGTCGGATACAATTAAGGGCTATCTAAATGATTCTCTTCGAATTAATTATATAGACGGTTCAAATCCATTTCTCAACGGAGGCATTGGCATTGGAGTGTTACAACAAGAGAGTATCGTGACAGATTACGATGATGTCGTGGTGCAACCTTTACCTTAATTAATAGCATATTGAAATTCTCGGAAGTCAAATAATTCTGTAACATTTGTCTCATTTAAGATCTCCGATAGATAATTCAGCGATCGAGCAAATTGAAAACCACAGAAAACAGGTGATATACTTATTTGTGGGGATTATGGGGGCAGCCCTCCACTTTCGAAACTAATCTGCTGTGCCGATCGAGCGTTGTGAATTTATCAGTCTTGCCGAGTAAACTCTGCCACTACAAAAACAGGCAAGCACTAATCGCTAATCGTATGGCGGTAAACACTAAAAGGAATTGATGCTCGATGTACGATTCATAATCCGTAATAAAACAATTATTCTTTCGAGAAACCTAATT
>MEUM01000020.1:5628-13517 GCA_001771735.1 Caldifarciminota bacterium RBG_13_43_14
TTTTAAATTTTTACTTAATAATGAATTATATGATTGTTTTTACGAACGTCAACAGGGTGTTGGAAATGTAGGATTGCAAGACCTGACCCCAAATCCGGGTTACTATATATATCGTACTACTATAAAAATTCAATTATCAAGGTAGCGGTGCGATTTATCGCACAAAACAATCGGATGAATCCCGTTAGAAATACAATAAGTAAATTCTACGCGACATATATCTTATGATTTTGAACATTTCTAACGGGATGAATCCGACCGCGACAAATTGGAAAAATCTGCCGATCGGTTTTTAGAAGTCTAATCTGGCTCAAATCTACCCACCCAATTTGACGAAGACCCATAAAAATGTTCTATTATATAATACGATCTTCCTAACACAATTATTGCCGTTATGACTACGATGTCAAGAAATCAAAATTGTGCCTTGTGAAGATTTGACCCCAATCCGTTCCCATTTATATGTAGATCACACCTTGACAATATAATTGGTTGTATTATAATAACAAGAGAGGCTATAGGACTATTTGTCCTATGGCTTTGTGTTTATTGGGATAATTATAGGCTAGGATTGAAGTTCTTAAAGGAGGAAAAATGCATCAATTCAAAATAACCAGTATTATTATGTGTATCATTGCTATTTTGCTTTCATGCACAGGCCCAACTGCGTTCATTGACTGTGATAATCAAACTGAATTTAATGCGTCATTATATCTTGATGGGATATCTACCGACGAATCAATTGTCATTGCATCTCCCCCATTTTACAAGAGTGGGTCTTTATTAAAAACTGAAGAATCATTTAATTGGAAACTGCGCTTATTTACGAATACGGGAACAGAAACATTTGCGGACAGCGGCAATATTGATATCAAATATGGCCAGAATATCTGCATGGTTCATTATAGTGATCCTGAAAGCATTTCTGTTGTGTGGAAAAGGGAGGAATAAAATGAAAAGATCAATTATTCTTATCTGGCTCTTTGTCCTGCCATGCTTTCTAAGCGCCATTAATCCAATTCATACAGACCTGGTCAGCGGTCATGCTGGATACCCATTTAATTATGGCATGGCTGTTTTAGGTATCAGGGCTTTCCCGTTTAGCAAGAGTCCATTATTTTTATCCCGGCTTGGTTTTGAGTATTATATTGAATATGGAAGTGCCGTGTATTATGAAAAAAATGCGACAAAGTATCATAATATTGATTTTTTCCCTTATCGTGTAATGGTTTTATTGTTCCCGTCTTCGGTATTGAAAGTCGGATCTAAACATCCTTTCTACAGCTTCATTTATGCCGGTGGTGAAATATTTGCCTGGGGGCATAAAGAAAATGATCAAGTTTACAGGTGGGGTGGCGGCGACGTGCGGTCTATGTACGGCGGAGTGTGTCTTTCTTTTCGAGGCGTGCTTGAAATGAATGTTGTTTATAATAAAATACGTATTGAAGATCACCTCGGCGTGAATCAATATGGTGATTTTATTGAGTATGTACCGGATCGAAAATCAAGCAATGTTGGTTTTTTTCTCCAATTGAACATCGGTACTGCTTTGCTTGAGTGGATAAAACCCAGTCGGAAATAAGGCGTCCGGTTAGCTAAGGATGGAACGGCTTGAATATGCCGTTCTCCACCCTGAACGGGATTATGTGGGATTATGGGGGCAGCCCTCCACTTTCGAAACTAATCTGCTGTGCCGATCGAGCGTTGTGAATTTATCAGTCTTGCCGAGTAAACTCTGCCACTACCGGATTATAGATGTGCAGGCGAAGAATAAATTATAGATTGCTGGTATATAGAGAAGAACTGGATTCCCGCTTTCGCGGGAATGACAGACAGAAAATACAGAAAAATATCCCGGTTAGCGACTGCACGTCAGGCATCGCGGTTTTAAAAAACGATGTCGTCCCCAAATACTTTTTGCAGTAGTTCCTCGGTTTCTTTGGCTTCCTTTTCATCGATCGGATTTATCGCAAAGCCGGCATGGATCATGACATATTGACCGACCTTTATCTCCGGCACCAGTATCACCGATATCTCACGCTGCACGCCCATGATCTCGACTACTGCCATATTATCTTTCTTTAGCTCTTCAATGCGACCGACTATTCCCAAACACATATTTTAAATCCTTTCTTTCCTTTCTCGCATATTGCCGTAGACAACCTGACCATAGGATATACACCCATCATTGGTCGGCAGATTTTGATGCAAATAGACTTTAAAGCCTGCAGTCCTGATCCGATCAATGATCCGCTCTAATAAATAACGGTTCTGGAATACACCGCCGGACAGACATATTTTGTCCGTACTATATTTACCAGCCAGACGCTGAACCATATCTAAAGTAAATTCAGTCACGGTATTATGAAATTTAGCCGAAATAACGCCCGGGTCAATACCTTTTTTCAGATCATATAAAATCCCTTTAAGAATCTTTGATGGATCTATAATCATAATATCATTATCCTCAATCGCATACTGGTAAAAAGTTTTTACACCTTTCTTTGTCATATATTCGAGATTGATCGCCGCTTCGGCTTCATAGGTTATCTCTTCCGTAACCCCGATCAAACCAGCCACACAATCGAACAATCTGCCCATGCTCGAGGTCTCGACCAATCCGATATTTTTATCGATCATATTCCATATTGATCGCGCCTCGGTCCGCCACTTGTTTCGACCGATTTTTTGGCCCAGCAGTTTATAATAATACGCGATCGCGATGCGATATGGTTTTATTATACTAACTTCTCCGCCGGGCAATGGCAGATATCTTAAATGCGCTGCTCTTTTTAAATTACGTATTGTTCCGGCAAAAAATTCACCGCCCCAGATCCGGCCATCTTCTCCATAACCGGTGCCATCATAAGCTATACCAATCACTTTATCGTTCACGCTGTTCTCGGCAAGAACCGCCGCAATATGAGCAACATGATGCTGCACCGCGATTTTCTTTCCGGGCAGATCATTAGCAATTTTAGTAGATAGATATTCAGGATGCATGTCATGGACGATCAATTCGGGTTCGATCTTGAACCATCGCTGATACTTTTGTGTCATTTCTTTGTAGAATACCATGGTTTCCAGATTATCCAGGTCGCCAATATGCGGTGACATATATGCCTCTGACTTATTGGCAAGGGTAAATGTGTTCTTTAGAAAAGGCCCAACACCTAAGCTCGGCTTGACCTGAAAAGGAATTGTCAGCGGCGCCGGTGCCAATCCCCGCGATCGGCGAATTATCATGAACTTTTTGTCGCTCGCGACATATCCGACCGAGTCATCACATCTATTTTCAATATCCCGATCATGATCGAGACAGAAACTGACAATGCCGGAAAGATTCGCCATCACCTGTTCACGGCTGAACGCGATCGGCTCATCAGCCCGGTTAGCACTGGTCATCAAAAAAAAAGGAACTTGATCAAGAAGCATATAGTGCATCGGTACGTAAGGTGCGATAATGCCGATATACGGATTATTAGGAGCAACCGCCCTATTGACCGGATTGTGGGGCTTTTTACGTAGCAGTAGAATCGGCGCCGGCGGCGACAAAAGCCGTGAATGTTCGGCTCGGCTTATGTACGCAACCTGATCGCGATTACTATCGCCAACCATAATCGCGAAAGGTTTGGTCGGCCGGTTTTTGAGTTTCCTGAGTCTTTCTATTGTCTTTCCCTGCCTGGCATCGCAGGCAATGTGGAATCCGCCAATACCCTTGATCGCGATTATCTCGCCTTTCTTAAGTAGCCGAATCGTATTTTTTATCGGGTCACCGTTGACCAGACGATTCTTACTAGTAAACAACGAATACTGAGGTCCGCATAATTCACAGCAATCCGGCTGAGCATGGAATCGACGGTCATCCACATCCTCGAACTCGTGCTGACATTGCGGACACATTTCGAACTCCTTCATTGAAGTTGAACGTCGGTCATAGGGTGTATTGATAATTATGGAATAGCGCGGTCCGCAATTAGTGCAATTGATAAATGGATACAGATAGCGCCGATCCTTTCGGTCCATGAACTCGGAATAACATGCACTACAAGTTGCGATGTCCGGCGAGATCTGGGTAAAACCCTTTTCTATCCGGCTTGATACGATGCGAAATCCCTTATCGTATATCAATCGGATTTTATGCTGACGAATAGCATAAATGTTCGCCGCGACCGGTTTCCTCGTCCTCACATCGGTCAAAAATATTCTTATCTTATCCGCTGACCCTTCAACTTCGATATCGACACCTTTTGAGGTATTGCGGATGAACCCGGTCAACCCCCGGTCATTTGCCAACCGATATATAAAGGGCCGGAATCCGACTCCCTGGACAACACCGCTAATTATGACTTTTCTTCTTTCGCGCATTAAGGTCTTCTATTATATAATCACAGACCTCTTCTATCCCATTACCGGTTTTAGCCGATACAACAATGATCCTGACTTTTGGGTTTTGTTTTTTCAATTGCGTAACTGCTTTCTTGAGATTGAAATCAGTATAGGACAGCAGATCGATTTTGTTTATTATCACAACTTGTGCAAGATGGAATAGCAATGGGTACTTGAATGGTTTATCATCACCTTCCGGGGTCGATAATATCGCCAGTTTATAGTCTTCACCGATCTCGAACTCAGCCGGACAGACCAGATTGCCGACATTTTCCACCAGAACCAGATCGTATTTCTTCTTTGATGTCGGTAATGCCTGAGCGATCATATAGGCATCAAGATGACATGCGGTTTCAGTATTGATCTGAACAACATCAACCTTCAATTTCTTCAAACGCTGACTGTCAACCTGTCCTCTGATATCCCCCTCGATGATCAGTATCCGGTACCGCGCGCGCAGGCGCTCAACGACACGATAGATAACACTGGTCTTGCCCGCACCGGGTGACGAAATAATATTGATGACCAGACTATGCATCCGGTCAAATAACTTACGATTTTGCAGTGCCCGTTCTTTATTAGAAACCAGAACCGGCTTTAGGATATTGATCTTCTTCATCCATTCTCCTTGTTAAATCACTCGCCTTCTATTGATTCGACGAAGAACTCACGTCCGGAAATCAATTCGATATCTGAATGCCCGCACTCAGGGCAGATCATGATCGGTTCCTCGATCGTGATCTTCTTTTTACAGTTATCACATTTAATCACGATCGGGATTTCTTTAAAATTGAGTTGGGCATCCTGCAAACGGCTATCCGGTTTCAAGATCTCAAAATAAAAACGGATCGAATCCGGCGAAAAACCGGTGAACTTTCCTAATTTGATATTTATGCGTTTAATACTTATCATACTATTTTTCTCTGCCTCTTGCTTGCACAGATCGACCAATGATTGGGTTACACTGAATTCATGCATGATTTTATCATATCAATAAAACTACGTTTTACGCTTGAATTCAGCGCACAATTGCGAACTTGAGCACCTTACGACCGTGATTCGAGTGTATTACGGCATAATACAGGCCGCTGCTGATATTTTCCGGTAAATGCCAGATAATTTCATTGAACACCGGGTCGGGCACTAACCCTTCCGCCATCAAACGCCCGCTTATCGTGTATATATTTACCTGCGCATCAATCGGCAGCCTTTTTATATGGATATCGTCCCGGTTGATTGCAGGATTTGGATAAATTATCACACTATCAATAACCGTGACCGGATCGTTTTCAATCGTTAATTTCAATAGACCATTATTGTTGCCGATCCAGAAACAATGGCGCAAAGAATCAAATTCAAATCCCTGAAGTTGAATCACCTCGTTACTGGTTGGCAGAAAATCAACATCAACATGTAAATCTTCATACTCATACTGGTCGATTGTCTCCAAGATGGGATCATAGCAGTACAATCCGTGACGCGCCATTGCCCACACCCTCCCCCAGGAATCAAGTTCCAGATCAAAAAATTCATCATCAGGATTTGAATAAACAGTAGAAAATGAATTGGCAAACTTGACTAAAGCTTTATCATTTGCAATATAAAGCGCACCTTGTTGGTCAACAATAGAACCGTAACAATTGCCATAAGCCAATCCCTCGCTTACGCCAAATGTTCTAAGCATATCATCATTGCGATCAAAAAGTGTATTTTTTGTATCGATCCTTAACATACCTTTAGTATCACCCAGTCTCGATAACCAGACCCGTCCGATCGAGTCGATCGCGATTTCCACAAAAAACCCGACCGTCTTCTCGGCAATATAATAAGCCATGGTCAATGCCGAATCGATCGCATATAAACGATTCGCCCCGCCAGCTAATGATAAATACATATTATTGGAAGCATCGAATTCCAGATCCCAAACCGCAACCGTTGCGTCCATATTCAAAAATCCACCGGGATAAGAAGTCCACACATCAGCAGCCGGATCGAATGAAAACATCATCATAGTATCCTGACCAGAAGAACTGAAAGTATTGACACCAAGCCAGATCTTGCCGTCCGGCGCCTGCTTACACCGGTGTATCAAATTGGTCGACAGAATCGTATCCCGGTTAAAGTTTGTCCAGGTATCGTCATCATGAAGCCAACCCAGGCCGCGTGCATACTGTGAACTCCGATCGCTGCACGCAGTAAAAATACCCTGCTCGGTCGCGGCAATATCTGATATTTGATTAAGGGGCAGACATCGGTGCTGAATCACTAGCCAGGCATTTGCAGAAAAATCATATCTGCCAAAGCCATCGCCGTATTTATCATCCACCCAGCGATTGCCTAAACCGCAGTACAATGAACCGTCAATTGTGTATAGCAAAGAACGGGGCTTGCTGCGCGAGTAGAGATTTAAATTACGGATGATTAAATCATTATTGTAATAGAAGCCGAACTGCGATACTGAATCGAGCGCCAATCCAAGGGAATCCCCGACTTGAACTACATCAACCACTTTGCGATGCAGAACCAATGAATCAAAATCAATACCATTGAAGCGATTCAGTCCCGAATCGCTGGCAACATATATAAAAGTATCAATAACGGCTATTTTGTTCACGTAATTATTGAGCAGTCCATTTAAGGTTGTATAATTACGGGTCGAATCCGGGTCAAAATTCTTGGTAAATCTGCTTATGCCCCGATCAGTACCCGCCCAGACATGATCCGCGGTTACCGCGATCGACCGGACATTATTGCTGATCAAACCACCCATTTCTTCGAATATCCTTGTTCGCATATCATCGCTGAAATCGTTCGGCGTGCCGTTAGTATTGATGAACAACATACCGCCGGCCGATCCAATATATACGCTGTCACGGCGGCAAACAATATCCTGGATTATTACACCGGTCAAGCAGTCAGAAGGATAAACTGCAATCCTCGACCAGTCACTGCT
Source organism: Caldifarciminota bacterium RBG_13_43_14 (assembly GCA_001771735.1). GTDB lineage: Bacteria > Hydrothermota > Tepidihabitantia > SM23-42 > SM23-42 > RBG-13-43-14. The sequence continues at coordinate 12,971 of MEUM01000020.1, forward strand.
TACCAGGCTCAAACCGACATCACTTCCGCTCCAGATGTACCCCGAACTGTCAATCGCCAGACATTTCTGGCAATTAGTTAAAAGACCGTCGGTATTAGTAATAACTTCAAAATTCTGATCCAGCTCATCATAACTTATTAACCCACCATTTGTTGCTGCATAGATCCGGTCGGGACCAGCAGCAAGTTCATAAATATAATTGGTATTGGTATAATAATACGGACTGAAAGTTACTCTATTTATCAGAAGAAAAATTAAGATCACTGCCTGCCCTTTGGCGTATTAATTAATCTTTTCTTTGCCGGCGGTCTGAAGATCGATAAGAATCTCAGTTTCCAGACCAGCCAGAATGCCTCCCAAATTATTTTCTTGTGCATCTTGGATTCACCGGCCCGGCGCTCGACAAAAATTATTGGTATTTCTTTAAGTTTTAATCCCGCGTGATAAACATAGAAAACACTCTGGATCTGAAATCCATAGCCGTCTACTTTGAATTTACTCCAGTTAACTGCTTCCAGCGCTTTACGTGAGTAGCATTTAAACCCGC
>MEUM01000021.1:0-1518 GCA_001771735.1 Caldifarciminota bacterium RBG_13_43_14
GCATACACCCCGGACGGCGCTGGGGATCCATCAGCAAAATCGCCATTCCAGCTCAATGAATACGAACCCGCTGTCTGATAAGTATTGATAAGCGATGTGATATGTTCCCCACGGATATTAAAGATTGAGACCTCAACCTTGCCGGAAGTGGCCAATTCATAAAAAATCATTGTGGTTGCATTAAACGGATTCGGATAGCTCAGCTTCAACTGAAACACGGTCGGATGATCGTTACGATCAGACCTCTTCACCGGGGTATCTGTCCGAAAGACTTTAACCAGCTCTATCCCGTTCCCGGTTCCTAGATTGCGAGAGTACTGCATGTCAATGGGATCGTTCCAGTGCTCGTACGCGCCAAGACTGGTGATCGGGATTCCATCATTTTCCGGATCGTAGATAATGCCCTCAGGCCAGGTGGTTGAATCAGCCGCCTGCCTGAGGTAGTCATCCACACCCGCCATATTGGGACGGTTGAACTCAACTTCTGGACCGTCATATTCGGTACGAAGCAGGTCGAAGCAGACGGATTCCAGCGCTACCGGATCCAGTGAGGCAATAATCGAATTGGTAAAATCACCGTTAAAAGGCGCTATCTGCCATTTGACAGGATAGGCATCGGTCCAGCCTTCCACCGCGCTGTACAGTCCGTCCACCATGAACAGGAGCGTATTGCCTCCCAGTAATCGATGACCCATCAGGTCAACCTGGACGCGATACATACCGTATCCGGTCCGGAGCGGAGTATCATTCTCTTCGCAGACAAGCCCTTTGTGCAGATGATTGGCACTTGCTCTGGCCTGCGATCCAAAATGATTTTTCGCACAGAGAGTAATACCCGCGCAGGCATGCGCTTTTAATGACGCGATGTTGATCATATAGGCCGCCTGTTCGTGAATGGTGTACAATTTATCAGAGACAGCCTCGTCCATGACAGTGCCTTTATCGGAGTAAAACAACACATCCGTTGCCGTTTTCACCACCGGTACCCTGTCCATGGATGAAAGGTTAAGTCCATTATATAGAATATCATTTCCCAGCACGTTGACATCCGGAAATTCAGATTTCCAGTAATCAAACAGATGCCTGTACACATTTTTCATCGGGTCGCCGATGTAAATGTCCTGCTGCTGGACACCGGCTTCATTGACAAGCTGCCGCAGCACGGATAACACGATCTGCGGTGTCGTTTCGACCACGTCAGGGTGCGCCCACCAGTTGGGCTTGTATTTGGTCAATTTACCGGGTTCCCAGGTATGCCAGGGCGCACCGCCGTCTCCCTGAAGGATCGAAGTGGCATTGATTTTAATAAATATTTTCTCACCCGGTGTATAAGTGCTGTCTTTGCCCGACTTTTTTTGATTATGAAATTTGAACAATGCATGCCATGCATCCGGTACAGTCGCTTCACCGGTCAGGTTCAGAACGACTTCATCCATCATGCTGTCGATAACTGCCTGGTCATTGTTCTTAATCAGGAAGTAATAATCATCGTTCTCACTGACCGCAATATTTCCGTCA
>MEUM01000021.1:1528-1740 GCA_001771735.1 Caldifarciminota bacterium RBG_13_43_14
TCTGATTCTCATTGGTGGCACGAGGATTCCATGCCCATACTACGCGACCGGGGAAAATCCCCCGGGCATCACCCATTGGCTCATTGGACAGATGATCATCATTGTAGGCTATCCCTGCACCCGCCGGTTTGTCCATCTGGATGATGACAAACAGACCCGCACACAAACCCATAAAAATGAAAATACCCGCTGCCAAATAGTGTGCGTGCTGA
>MEUM01000021.1:1774-1916 GCA_001771735.1 Caldifarciminota bacterium RBG_13_43_14
AAGCCGCAATTCCGATAAGATAGGTGATAAAACTTGAGGCAATGGGAAATGCCACCTTCATACAGGGATAAGTCGCCCGGCCGGGTTTGGGAATCACCCGGATGAGAAACCAGAAAAGTGATGTCAGCCCCATTATCGGGAA
>MEUM01000021.1:1983-2098 GCA_001771735.1 Caldifarciminota bacterium RBG_13_43_14
TCCCCTTTCGATTGATACAACTATTTAATCACAAACATTTTCTTGTTGATCAGCCGTGTGCCACTAACAAACCGGGCAAGATATACACCCGTTGATACGACACAGCCATAATCAT
>MEUM01000021.1:2111-2217 GCA_001771735.1 Caldifarciminota bacterium RBG_13_43_14
GTGAACGACATGCATGCCGCCGTTGACGAGCCCATCCCACACCGTCCGTACTCGCTGCCCCGATAAATTATAAATGGTTATTTCCGCATGAGCCGGGTGCATGAGT
>MEUM01000021.1:2266-2532 GCA_001771735.1 Caldifarciminota bacterium RBG_13_43_14
TTGGGTCAAATCGGCGTGCACTTGCCGTACTGATCGCTTCTACAGGACTCGCACTTGAAGAAAATTTTGATACCCCACCGGCAGTGGCAAACCATTTCGAGCCATCTGTGGCGGCAACAATATCCCGCACATCATTATGCACCAATCCATCCGACATCGAGTAATTCAAATGGGACGAAAGATCCTTTTCGATACAGGAAACACCGCCCGGCGTGCCGACCCAGATTTTCCCGGTTGCATCTTCGGTAATCGCCTGTACGTGCCGA
>MEUM01000021.1:2559-2843 GCA_001771735.1 Caldifarciminota bacterium RBG_13_43_14
CCTTTCCAGTTAAGTTTTGAATCGATGCCGGTATGTTGAAATAATCCCTGAGTCGTGCCAAACCACTGCAGGCTGTCAGCACCGATATAGAGTGCACAGACGCTATCGACAGGTACCGGTGCCCAGGGTCGCTCTATCGTCGATGCTCCGGTAATTACATCCAGATTCGAAAGTTTCAGCCGGGCAACGCCGCCGCCTTCTGTCCCGCAATAGATAAGCGTATCAGGACTGATGTCAATGGCCATAACGTCATTATTAAGCACCACTCGCTGAGACCTTGTAGT
>MEUM01000021.1:2864-4715 GCA_001771735.1 Caldifarciminota bacterium RBG_13_43_14
AGCCGTAACGCCAGAATCTGTGGCAAACCATCTGATATGATTACTATCAATCGCTATAGAATTGACTTTATTCGACAACAGTCCAGTGTTATCGACGCGATAGGGTGTCGCCATGGTAATTGCATCAAGGGATGAAACGCCTACGGCCGAGACACCATTATGGGTCGCCACCCATACCTCTGTATTTTCCATAATTTTAAGATCATTCACCTGGTTATCAGCCAGACAATCCGGTTCTGCATATGTATACCAGGCAAATCCATCATAAGCGGTAATCCCGCTGTCAGTCCCGAACCACATCGTACCCAATTCATCGACATTAATGGAAAAAACACTATTGCTGGGTAAGCCGCTGTTCTGGGTTGTGAATGACTGCCATTGCTGCGCAAAGCTTTTAACTCCGCAAAGGAATATGATTAGACTGACCGCCATCATTCTTCTCATGAATTTTCCAACCCCTTTTTGTTGTCTCAGGTACTTTAAATAGGGACTATTTATCTAAACTTTAATTTTATTTCATTTGCAGCAACCCGATTGGTAGCAATACAGATGTATTTCGATTTTTCAATCAATTTAGTAGTAAATTTTACCGGCTGCCTGTTCAAATATACATCTTTTACGGTTTGATCCGGGTCAATTAACAGCTCAACTTCAATGTCAGCTGCTGTGCCGGTAAAATCCAGCTGAAGCTCATTATTTAATTTATCGAATTTATAAGTATAGGACAAATAGCCACCCGATGCCGGATATTTGACCGTTGCATTCACTTCATCAATGCCAGCTGCCGGCCAGCGCGGCGCAAGCCGGACTTTGTTGAAGGCAATACCCTCGTCTTTTACTCCTGCCAGTCCCTCGACCAGGGCATAGATTACCGCTGCTGCCCCCCAGTTATCCGGTGCCCCATAAGAAATTTTTTCAGGCATAAAAAACACGGGATAATCGCTCAAGGTAACGCCCAGCACCATCCACAATCCCTCGGTTCCGGCACTTTTAAAATCAATCGATTCAATTTTTTTATCTGGAAATGGATTATCGATTCCGAAAATATACACACCGACAGCGAGACTTTTTTCGTTCTTCCCTGTCCATGCGACAGAGTAGGGACGTTTTCCGTCCTCGTAAGGACCATCCTGCGGATACCACCATCCAGCGATATTCTGGCCGAGCAGGACTTGCGTTTTGAAATTACTGCCTTCAGAGTAGTTCAAGAGGATATCACCCAGATAACTTCCCCTGCTCTCTGTGTGCAAAAAATAGATTGAAGCAGCTTTCTTTGCAACAGGCAGCTGTCCTTCTTTTGCATAGCCCTTTTTACCGGACAAAATTAGACAAGCCTTTCGTCCATTTTCATCGGGATCGACAATGGTAAACGGTACATCCTTGAAAACCTGCTTGCCAGCAGGGAATTCATGCAAGTCGTTCGTACCTTCACCTGTCCATCCCGGCACGCCATCCGCACCCTGCCCATTCATATCGGCATTAGCGATCTCTTTTAAGGAAAGAGGTGTAAAATGACGTTCGGGCGGATCAGGCAGCGCTCCGCGGTATATACATAATAGCCGATTTCCCGATATTTTTGCCAGTTCTCCCATTCGACGCAGAATGTGAACGCCGTAATCTTCAAAACCATGATTAAATGCACCGTGCGCCACCTCCCCGGCAACGATAGAAGAAACGCCGCCATTCATGTATTCCCACTTGTCAATATGCCACCCTTTTTCATAGGGCGGATAACACATATACCATTCACCAGGAGAAGACGCCGGCATCTCTTTAGCAATGTTCTGATAGGTCTTGATAATTGCCACTGATTTGTCATGACCGATACGCCGGTTAATAGCGTAGGCGTTG
>MEUM01000021.1:4832-5066 GCA_001771735.1 Caldifarciminota bacterium RBG_13_43_14
TTTATCTCTTTGCCGATCTGCCCGATTTTTAGAGCTTCTTCATTTCTCCCAACATATAGAAGCATCTCTGCCATGTATTCACATCCTACCGCCATACCGATGTTGTCGCCATACATGATACTGAAATTTGTCACACCGGGTTTTGCCATCATGATATCCCCATCCCATACCCCAATATCCTGAATGGGCTGAAAATCCCAGATGTCAATGGTATAACCGCGCTTCAACAATTTA
>MEUM01000021.1:5166-5484 GCA_001771735.1 Caldifarciminota bacterium RBG_13_43_14
TCCAGGCGTAATAAACCGCTTCAAGGAAGGTGAACTCCCCCATATTCTCAACGGGAATGCGCACAAAAAAACTCGAATTCAGTTGAGGATCTTCAGGAATACTTACAAAATCCGGTCCGAAGCGCTTCAGCCAATGAATCCAGGTATCATAGCTTTGATAATAGTTGTCATAAATCATTCCGTCTTCGCGCTGACTGTCAGCGTATAATTCAATTCCCGACACTACGTCGGGATAAAAATATTTCATGGCCTTCATCACATGAACATGGTCCTGAAACCATCCGGCAAAAGAGACATGGGATTTGCCCTTATAGCGGT
>MEUM01000021.1:5555-5869 GCA_001771735.1 Caldifarciminota bacterium RBG_13_43_14
ATGTCATTAAGCTCGGTCCTGCAATCCACTTTAAAATCTTTGCTGTCCAGTAATTTACCCTTCCGGTCGAGTAAAAGTAGCGTGTGTGTCCCCAGGGCGCCGGCTACCCTGACACGGGCTGACTGTTCGATGGCATACCGGACATACTCTACCCCATTGCCGTCCTGAATAATCGCTGTGCCTGGTCTCGCGCTTTTAAACTCGACCCATTCCAATGGCCTGAACTGGTTATTCCCGGGTAAATTTGTAATCATCAGGAAAGCTGAATCGGAAGCATAGATGCTCGCAGTCCATGTAAAAATGAGAAGCGCCAG
>MEUM01000021.1:6229-7734 GCA_001771735.1 Caldifarciminota bacterium RBG_13_43_14
ACTCAGGCCACCACTGCAATGAACCCACTGGCTTGCCGTCAGTGCCGGCGTTCTCCAGAGCAGCATTGGTGTAGGCCAGATCAAAATCCAACGGCCACGTAAAGGCTAAATAATCGTCAATACCGTGCCATTTGACAGGATTCGTGACCTCACCACCCGCCCACTCTGTCCTGATATTGATACAGTTTTGTCCAAGCAGTCCATCAGTACCATTCATATCTTTGATACCAGGATCCAGATTCGTCGTGTTCTCTTCCATAAAAAAATAAAAAGGTTCATGATCTACGGTTACCTGTGTAGAGTCAATGATGACATCCGCAGTATCTCTCTCGTATGTCCATACGGTCCATGACCACGGGCCAGCCTGGTTTTCGAACATTGCTGCGTTATAATCATTCATCCAGGGATTTGGAACAACATAATCAAACTGTGCCCAATAATCTTGAATGGGCTGAGTGTAGAACCAGTTATTGTTCTTCAGCTCCCAGACCAGTTCGCCTTCGGTCAAATTGCCGTCGCCATTGGGATCGTATGTTTTACCATATGCACCCCCAGGTCCATAGAGCGAGTCGAGTGCCTGCGGATCCCACTGGATCTCGGCATAATTCATAAGACCTTTCACTTCCTGGTCAAAATGCCTTTTAATTTCATCGAGATCATCACTGAAAGCATGACAGTTGACAAAAAGGTTATTTGTATAGTATTTCTTTACATGCCTGTGACTATCAATCGGATGTACCACAGAGTTGACAAAGGTACAATGGTCAACTTGAGTAAAGTAATTCCCGTTATCTCCCGGTGCAACTGCAAAACAACCGAAATCGTAAAATGTTGAATTCAGGACGATCATTGAATCAGCATGGAGTGCATTACAGATCGCACCATTCCAGGTTGTGCCTGTGGGGTTTCCGATATACATAAAAATACAGTTGATTATTTTATAGACATTCATACCACCCCAATCAGCAAAGGTCGCCCACCATGTATAGGGGTAGTCCACAATACATCCTTCATAGAGGATTGTTTTTCCTGTCGTATTCACTTCCTGGGCAATCCAGTTGATAGGACCGGTGCCATCCAGATTGATACCACTGATCCAGAGATTTTTAAAAGTAGCGTTATCGTACAATTGCCACCAGAGGTTAACAGCACTGCCATCCTCTCTTAGACCACCACGGATAATAGGGGGTCTGTTGCTGGCATCCGACGCATCTGCTACAATGACCAATGGAAAATCTCCCTGGATGACTTCTGTCAAAATATACTGTGCACCACGCTGCAGTTTGTACACTTTGTGGGCTCTTTCTCCGGCAGCAGTTGTGTCTCCCTTAATCGCTTCATTCAAAGCGCCTAATGGTAGACCTTGAGAATTAAACGGCCCGACGATCAGGGTATCGCCTTTTGACTCTGTCTGAGCAAAAAGTAGGGTGCTGCTGGTCAGCAGCATCATGACGACCAATGTTAATATGAGTATTTTTTTCATGTCTGAACTCCTTCTGGTCTGT
>MEUM01000022.1:0-6033 GCA_001771735.1 Caldifarciminota bacterium RBG_13_43_14
AGTTCCCATAGATTATAAAATAATAATCATGGTTTTAAAAAAGTCAAGGGGTCGGTTTCAATCAAAAGTAATCTTACCGAAAAAGGCAAAAGAGGGGGTCAGACCCCCCTCTTGGCACTAAATCACGAATATGCTCTATGTTCGCTGGCAGACTCAACTCCTCCACCACTGCCATCACCTCTTTTTCTAATTGTTCACACCGGGGACAACCCGGACCCAAAATTCTTATGGCCAATCCAGTCTCTTCTTTTTCAACCTCTTCACCAAAAAACCTTCGGTATTCGCGATAAAGGGCAACCTTATAATCATCTTCGGCACTTACAGGAATATAGTTTTGCTGTTTTACTTTTTGGAGCAGGAAATCCTTGAGACTATTTTCATCGCTAAACTGCGTCTGTTTCGCTGATTCCAGAACCTCATCAAGGCCAATAATGCCAATTTGATTTCCTTTAATATTGATTTGTTTAATTTCCATATTTTTCACTAAATTGTAGTTGCCTGATTTATCAGGCATTGCCCAATGAATTGGGCAACTACATCTTTCGGACCTGGACAAGCCCTGTCCCTACATAACCAGTCCTTTGCAAGGCTAAAGCCTTGCCCTACTCAGACAATACGACCATCAGACTATAAGACTATTTTATCTCTTCTTCAACCCATTTTTTGATCTCGTCTTTTGACGGGATCCGGCCCGAACATTTCACTTTATTGTTGATCACCCACCCTGGTGTTGCCATGATCTTGTATTCCATGATCTTTTTCATATCCGTGACTTTCTGAACATCGGCCGGGATGTTCAGTTCGGCAAGGACTTCGATCGTCCTTTTTTCTACTTCCTGACATCTGGGACAACCAGGACCTAAGATTCTGATCTCCATTTTTTCTCCTTTCTTTCGAAAAAACGATGCAAACTGATTCATGCAGATTCAAACGGACTTCGGCGAAGTACAGCCTTATCTGCATACCGTAGATTCTGATCATGATGTTATAATCAAGTAGATGCCGCCCAGAATCACCAGCACGCCACAGATCTTCTTGACAATCGCGGCGGTTTTTGATTTTTCGGTCCAGTGCAGATAATGCGCAACGGTCTCGGTCAATGAACCGGCAAGAACGATCAATAAACAGTGGCCGATACCATAGGCGAGCAGCAAGGCGACCGCGAAAAGCATTTTCTCGGCCGCAACCTTGAAGACAACGCCGAGCATCGGCGCCATGTAGGCAAAGGTGCAGGGACCTAAGGCGAGACCGAAGAGCAAGCCGATAATAAAGGCACCGAGCATTCCTTTGTGTTTTATCTGCCTGCCGCCTGAGCCTGACCAGGGCAAAGGGATGACGCCCAGAAGGTGCAGGCCGATTACGAAGAAAATGACGGCAACGACATAATTGCCGATTGCGCCGATATCGCCAAGCATACGGCCGGCAAGGGCGGTGATCAAACCGACCAGGCTAATCGTGATAAGTATGCCCGAAGCGAACAAAACCGATAACCAGAATGCCCGTCGGACCGTGATCTGACCCTGCTCGTCAATATAGCCGATGATCAAAGGAATACTCGCCAGGTGACAGGGGCTTAAGACAATGCTTGCTATTCCCCACAAAAAAGAAGCGCCGATCGCGATCAGCGGACTACTTTCGATCGCCCGGCTCAGCCAGGTAAGAATCTCAATGATCATTAACTACTCCACGCCCATTTTCTTCAGCTGGGCAATCAGATTCTCTTTGGACATGAACCCCTCATGCCGGTGCAGCTCTTTGCCGTTTGAATCAAAAAATATCTGGGTGGGGATCATGCGCACGCCGTATTGCCGGGAAAGCGTCGCATATTCGCCGACATCGAGGATCAGGATCGCTGCTTTGCCCGCGAATTCTTGCTGCAGTTCTTTTAACAGCGGTTCCATCATCTTACAGGGAACACAGGTGCCCCGGCCAAAATCCGCGACCACCGGCTTACCGGATTTGAGCGCCTTGGACAATGGATTATCGGCAACAAGCGCTTCTTGTGCCTTGATCCACGTTTCGTTACGCACGATCTTTGCGCTTGATTTCAGTTGGTTGATATAGTTTTCAATAGCCACCCGCTGTTTTTCTTCGAGCGCCATGGGTTTTAGCTGTTCTTTAACCGATTCATAATCCTTATTGGGCAGCTGGTCTTTATACTGTTCAAAAAAGCTTTTCAGATCATCCTCGGTCAATGAGACCATGGTCGCCTTTGCGTTGAGCAGTGCATTGATCATTGCATCTTCTTTGTTACCTGGATTCCGTGAAATCGCTGACTTATACTCAGGGGTATTCTTGATTTTCTTCTTTCGTGCGTCCTGGAGCAATAATTGCCGGATAATGAGTTCTTCCAAAAAATCCGCTTTATCGTCCTTGAAATAGTCCTTGGCTTGTGATGGTAAAGAATTAAAAATGCTGTCGTATGTTGCCGTCGTAATCGCTTCGTCATTGACTTTTGCCAGCACATTCTTAGGCAGAGAAGGCTTTTTCTCTGTTTGTTCAGGGGCAACAGGGATCGCCAGCATTGAGAGCGAGTCATCGTGGGATATTGCGGTCGTATCGGGTTTACTGATCTGGGCGAGAGAATCCTGTTGTGCAATTGAATCCACAACAGCACCAGAATCTATCGGAATGCCGGTAATATTGCTATCCGCGGGCATTTTATTCTTGATAACCAGAATAACCATAACAACCACCGCCAATAGAACGATAATCCCGATTTTGTATAGTGTTTTAATTGTTTTTTTATTCATAATAATACCTCCAGATTTCTTGTTAGTCGACATCGGCTTCAATCTATTTGAACCTGATATCTTTGCCAAAAAACCATCTCGTCTTCTTGCAGAGCCAGACGAGAAATAGCATGATCGGAACCTCAGTCAGAACACCGACCACGGTTGCCAGCGCCGCGCCCGACTTCACGCCGAAAAGTGTCGTCGCAACTGCAATCGCCACTTCAAAATGGTTGCTGCCGGCGATAAGCGCACTGGGCGCGGCATCTTCATAGCCAATGCCGATGATCTTTGCCACAAGATAAGTCAGGACAAATACTACGATAATGTTGGCAAGAATACCGGCCGTGATCATTCCGATCGCACCGGGCAGGTTGACGATCACATAGCCCTGCAGAGCAAAAAGGAGGATAAGTGTAGCCAGCAGGGCAATCACCGCAACAATTTTCAAGGGGGCGACGACTTTATGGTTGAACCAGGCAAGACCGTGTCTCTTGATGCTGAGCGTTCGGGTAAGATAACCGGCAACGAGCGGAACACAAATGTAGATCAAGACCGATAGTGCGATCGTTGCCCAGGGAATGGGGATTCCTGAAATACCGAGGAGCAAGCCGGCAAGCGGTGCATAGAGAATGACCATGGACAAGGAATTGACCGCGCACATCACCAGGGTGTGCGCCATATTGCCTTTTGCCAGATAACTCCACATGAGAACCATTGCCGTGCACGGCGCGACGCCGAGCAAAATCATGCCGGCACGGTATTCCAATGCAGTATCATGCGGTATGAAATTCTTGAAAACAATGCCGAGGAATAACCAGGCAAAAAATGCCATGGTGAAAGGTTTAATTGCCCAGTTTGCGATCAAGGTCGTGGCAATAGGTTTGGGCATTTTGCTCGCCGTAATAACCCGACGGAAATCGATCTGCACCATGATCGGATAGATCATCCAGAAAAGACAGATCGCGATCGGGATCGAAACCCTGGCTACTTCCATCTTACTTAGCGTAACACTGAGATCCGGGAAAATTCTGCCTAAGACAATGCCGGCGACAATACACAAAAATACCCAGAGCGTGAGATATTTTTCCCAGAGCCCGAGGCTTTTGGAATTTTCTTCTTCTTTCATCTATTTGTCCTCATTCGTCGGCATCCGCTGCCATCCGTTTGCATCATATTTCTACGCGAATAGAAATCCGTATATCCACCCGAAAATCGTTGATAGCAAAACGACCAGCGCAACGAACGTAACCATCTTTTTCGTGCCCATGATACTGCGGATTACCAGCATATTGGGCAGGCTCAAAGCCGGTCCGGCAAGGAGCAATGCCAGTGCCGGTCCTTTACCCATGCCGCTGCCGATTAGGCCCTGGAGTATCGGCACTTCGGTGAGTGTCGCAAAATACATGAATGCGCCGGCGACCGACGCAAAAAAGTTGGCAAATAGCGAATTGCCGCCCACCAGCATGGCCACGTATCGGGATGGTATGATCCCGGCATCAGTATTGGGTCTGCCGAGCAGAAATCCGGCAATGAGGACGCCGGCAAAAAGCAGGGGGAGAATTTGCTTGGTAAAGGTCCAGGTCGAGAACACCCAGTCTTTGATCTCGTCTTTTCTGAACCAAGAAAACAGCATAATGAATAGAACAATGAGCATGGCACCGGTTAAATACCAGTGAATTCCGTATATCGCATTCCAAAGCCCGATTGCCTCTTTTGGTTTTGCCCAGGCCGCGAAGATGAGAATGAACACGAGCACGAGAAAATACAATCCATTCTGGGTAAGTGAGCGCGATGGACCAGAACCAGTATCAGCCGCCATAAGTTCCTCATCGGTGTCAGGCTTCTTTTTAAAAAATACTGACATCAACAGGCCGATGATAATTGAAAATGATATCGCCCCGGCGGCGCGGGCAATGCCCATTTCCGGTCCGAGTATGCGGGCAGTAAGTATGATCGCCAGGATATTGATCGCGGGTCCTGAATAGAGAAATGCCGTTGCCGGTCCAATGCCGGCACCGCGCGTATAAATTCCCGCAAACATCGGCAATACGGTGCACGAACAGACGGCTAGAATTGTGCCGGAGACCGACGCAATTCCGTAGGCAAGCACCTTGTTTGCTTTTGCGCCAAAATACTTGATCACCGCCTCTTTGGAGATGAAGATGCTGATCGCGCCGGCAATGAAGAATGCCGGGATCAGACAGAAGAGCACGTGTTCCCGTGCGTATTCCTGAAGCATCAAGAATGCCTCAAGAATGGCGCGCTGAAGATTCATACCTTGCAGCGGCGCAAAATAAAAGACGAGGAAAACGATTATGAACAACAACAACTTAGTTCGGTCTTTCATTAATACCCCCGGTCGTATCCCCTTATTTTTTTGTTTCTATTAGAACGTTCAGCATATCTTTTTTCTTATCCAAGTCTCGAATAATGCAATCGAGCATGATATTAATTACCTTAATAATTGCCGGGTCAGCTATTTCGTACCAGGTTTCGTGGCCCCGTTTATCACTGCGCACGATGCCCGCTTTTCTCAAAATCGCCAAATGATGAGATACATTGGACTGTTCGCCATGGACATAGGGCATTATTTTGCACACGCAACAGGGACCGGCGCTCAGTTTTTCGAGGATCTTAAGGCGCAGGGGATGGGCAAGGGCATTGAAAGCCGATGCTTGGACATTTAGAATTTCATCGTTCATGATTAATTATATACAAATATCTAACTATATCAATAGTTAGATATATCCGGCACTTGACACCTGGATTATTTTTAATATAATATATGCGCAGATACTTAATTGCATTATCATGAAAAAGACAATAACGGAAGCAGGCCGGGCGGCGCGGATATTCAAAGTGTTATCAGTGGAGACGCGCGTCCGCATGATCGAATTGCTCAAACCGCGTCCTTTGTGTGTCAACGCGCTGGCCCGCGACCTTGGCATCAGCGCAGCTGCGGTTTCGCAGCATCTGCGTATTCTTCGAGACGCTGACATAGTGACTGCGGATAAGCAGGGTTATTTTGTCCATTATCGCGTTAATGAAAAAACGCTTGCCGTGTGGCGGGAAATTGCGCGACCGGTGATGACTATCAAGGAGGTGCACCATGTGTGAAAAGACGACATGCTGTGAGAAACCAAAACATCTTAAGGGTAAGCCCAGAGAGTGTTCGGCCGAGCAGATTAAAAAGTGCCACGGGGATGCAAAAACCCATCCCGGCACTGCCGGAAAAAAGAAGAAGACGAAAAATCGTTCGTGATCGTCTTTTAACGATTGAAGAATAAGGCAACGTGGA
>MEUM01000022.1:6062-9605 GCA_001771735.1 Caldifarciminota bacterium RBG_13_43_14
TCGGCGTCGTGCCGGATGAGAGCAATCTCTACCCGGAACTCAGCGGCTTTGACAATCTATGCTTTTGCGCGGCGCTCTACGGCCTGGGCAGGGCAGAGCGGCAGAAGCGCGCCCGGCAACTGCTCGAGGAGTTCGAATTATCCGATGCTGCCCGCCGCAAATTCAGTACCTATTCCAAGGGCATGAAGCGCAAGCTGACGATCGCCGCCGGCATCATCCATCAGCCGGAAATTCTGTTCCTCGACGAACCGACCACGGGAATCGATGTTGCGAGCGCGCGGCACGTCCGGCACCTCGTTGCTGACCTTCATCGCCGCGGCATTACGATCCTGCTCACCACCCACTACATCGAAGAGGCTGAACGGCTGTGCGACCGCATCGCGTTCATTGTGTCCGGCCGTATCGTTCAGATCGACACGGTCGAGCATCTGGTCCAGCCGATCCAGAAAAAACATGTCGTGCAGATCGCCTGCACCGGCGCAGGTGAAAAAACGCGCGGTGTGTTGTCGCACTCTTTCCCTGACCTGACATTCTCGTTCTCCGGGCAGGGCTCGATTCGGGTGGAAGCGGACAAGCCGGTGCGCGTGGGTGAACTGGTGCGCTATCTCGAAGAACAGGGCGTTGAAGTGTCTGAAGCACGTAAAATACGGCCGTCGCTCGAGGATGTTTTTGTGCACATCACCGGGATCGAGGCTGCGGTCATGCGCCGGGAAAAGGAAAAGAAAGGAGGCAGCCCTTGAAGTCCTGGACCGCCTTCTGGAACATTCTGGCCAAGGATATGCGGACCTATTACCTGAAGCCGCCGAATATCAGCTGGGGCCTGGTGTTTCCGCTGGCCTGGACCGCGATGTTCTTCATTAAATCCGGGCGCGGATTGGATAATTTGCTGTCCCTGCTGCCGGGCGTGGTCGCGGTTTCGATTTTGTTCGGCACGACCTCGATGCTCGCCGTGACCGTGACCTTTGAAAAGAAAAACCGGTCGTTCGAACGCCTGCTGCTCGCGCCGATTTCCCTGGAACTGCTGATGCTGGCAAAGACCGGCGGCGCGATCCTGTTCGGCGTTGCCAACGCCTTTGTGCCGGTGGCGATCGCGGCGTTTTTCACTGATCTTGCGCCGGTCGTATGGGCCGTATTCGTCCCGGCCGTGATCATGATCGCAATTGCCTCCACGTTTCTCGGCCTTTTCATCGCGGTTGCGGTGAGCGAGGTGTTCGAAGCCCAGACCTTTTCCAATTTTTTCCGCTTTCCCATGATCTTTCTGTGCGGGTTGTTTTTCCCCGTTAGCCGGCTTCCGGTATTCTTGCGGCCGTTATCCTATGTCCTGCCATTGACCTACGGCGCCGACTTGCTTCATGGGGCCGTGGGCAGCGGGTATAACATGCCTTTTTGGCTTGATCTGTGTGTGTTGGCCGTGTTCTGCATCGGTTTGTTTGTCTTGAGCCTGCGCAACATCAAACGCCGTTGGATACTCTGATTTTTGCTTTGTAAGGGCTGGTGCTATTTCCCGTGCCTTTATTATCATTCACCGGTTTAGCCGGGGAATCCATGTTTCGAATTGCCCGCAAGGCTGCACAATTAGTAACCAATAATACTGATATGTCATGATAATCCCGAATCTGCGTGAGATTTACCTACAATAGATTGATATATACACAATTTCTGATAAGATCCCGCTCTATCAAAGGAAATGGCTACTTTTTTGATAAAGATTTATATCTTCCAGACAAAGCCTGGCTCTCTGCCGGTTTGTGATTTGATTTCATTGGCGATTTTCTGTAGTTTGATCAATACCCGGATTTTTTCAGGGAAGGCCAGTTTTGCCTGGTCTTTGTGGAAACTCTCCTTGTTTGCGAATATTCGGCTCCGGACAAGATCAATATCACCGGCTAAAAATCCACTTTTTCTATTACTCTTTTTCATGTGGCGGGAAGTCATTTTTATATTTGTTCAATAAATCGTACTGAATTAATATTGTTTCTAACTTTTTATGATCAATAGTGGCTTGTTCCAGAATTTTCCTTACTTTCTCAATATCCTTTGCCCGTCCGGCTCTAACCAGAATGGCGATGAGATATTCAACCGAGAGTCTTATCCACTCATTATTATATTGGGAATGAATGCAAAAGTCAATAAAAGCTGCTTAGATAGACGTTGGGGTCAGCCGGTCAAGACCTGCCACCTTATAAAAGGATGATCCGGTCATGGCTGATTACTTTGTTATATATTTAAATCGATAACCAGTGTTTATTCTCATAGGTCATGATTAGTTTCTATTTTTCGAGATCGACACTATATCCCGATGCGGTAATAATAATGTAATCTCCAAGATTTTTATATTCAGTAAAGTCCATTTTGGGATATATACTATCGGGGAATGCGGAAATTACTAAATACCTTATTTGCGGATTATATTTTCTTAACTGTTGCGGCACTCCAAAATATTCATCGCTGTGAAATTTACCATTTATATGGAGAACCTTACTATTTCTGTGTTCGCTAAGATATGCATGTATCGAAAATGCCATGGTTGCATTCCAGAGCGACTGCCCCTGATTGATATTTAGTGAAGGCATACTTTGTGCCGGCATTAAGGGCATTTTCAAAGTATTAATACCGGCTGCGGTATCGTCAATCACGGGCATAGGCATTGTGTTCATCACCTTCATGAGTTTTTCGTAATGCGCTCCGGTTGCGGTATCATAGGGAAGGGGCGCGAAAAAGGACTTCGCCGTCTCGGTTAATGAACTCAGCGTCTCCTGTCCTTTTCTTCTGGCCATATTCGCGTAGCGAAAGGGAGCGTTAGCAGCAATAATATTTATCTTTTTTTCTTTGGCAAATTCAATCATCGGGCGATAGTCCTCGTAATTATTCCATACTCTTGCATCTTTCGTAAAATATCTTTCTGTTATGCAGTCACTCAAATACTCGTCTAGTACGACCTGGACATCTCGGTCAAACATCTCCAGAGAAAGAGCCAGTGAATTGCCATATTTGTCATATAGTTTTTCCACCAGCAAAGCCTCCAGATAATGGGCAACCGCATCGTTATGTTCCTCGCCAAACAAAATCACATCATAGTCTTTAAAATCATCTATAATTGCCTGGATATTAATTATCTTGGCCTGCTTTACAGAATATATTCGGTAGTTTTTTTCGCCAAAGCTCTTGTCTTGTGCCGGCAGTAAGGATGGAACGGCGGTCAAAACAAAAATCAGGCATATCATTAATAAAAAAGAGAGCCTTCTGTTATTCATGACTTTTCCTTTCAATATTACATTTAATGTGACATTTGTCTATATGGCTTAACAATATATAAAAAGGCGGAAGCACATAAAGATTCCTCCGCCTTTTTCATGAGATAGTAGTCATGAGAGAAGATCACCTCAAAAGAGTTACTTCCCTGGTCGCGCTGTAATCAACCGAGGATAAATTGATAAAATAGACTCCGGCCGGTAGTTTCTGGTTGGAATTGTCAGTTCCGTCCCAGACGATTTGCGTATTGCGTAATGCGTAGGGCGTAGAGCGAGAAAAATCCTTTACCAT
>MEUM01000022.1:9684-14613 GCA_001771735.1 Caldifarciminota bacterium RBG_13_43_14
ATTGCTGTCTTTGTGGTGAACGGATTCGGATATACGGATAGTTGCAAGGCGTCGGGCGTAATGCATGGTCTGTATTCGGCAAGACCGGATTGTTCGGCCCGGATTATAATATTATCGCATTTGGTTGAAGAGGTATCAGAGAAGCTGAAGGTGTAAACACCAAAATATCCCTGGGCAACAGTGTTGTTTATGAATGGACAGCCAGGCATTAAAACATCATCATAAAATACCCATATTGAATCGACGATCATCATCATCTTAAATTTATGCCAGGATGATGATGAAGGCACTCCACCCGGGATCTCCCCGGAAGACCAGTCTCTTATGACCGTCGGCGTTGCACCTACCAATAAGCGAAGTCTGAGCCGGGCATCACTGTCAAAATCAGAGACCAGACTGTAAAAAGAAGTGGTTCCTGTATTCATTCTCATGGTGATGCCATTATAAGGCCCCATAGCCGAAGTAACAACAGTATACACCCATGCTTCCATTGAATAATCAGCAAGATTTGGAATCCCGGCATAGGTCAATCCGGCCATGCCCATATATTCGTTCGATATTCTACCGGCCCAGTCGTCGCCACCAGGCGTGGTTGTATCGTTTATGACCAGCATGCTATCGCCGATCCCAAGACTATCAATATACCAGGCATGCCAGTCAAGCTGCATGGCTCCTCCGGTAAAATACTCTTCGTATAAAACCTGACTGAAAAGTATGCTGCATGTAAGACTAATCGTAATTAAAAGTTTCATAAAACCTCCTTTTTACTCAGATGGTCTTTCGGGTACCGTCCTGATTCCTTTCATCTTACCGGGTGAGTTATCAAATTCTTCAATAATGTAAAATAGAAGAAGAGGGAACATACGTTTGAATTTGCCATGCATATATTCATGCGCAAGGTTAACAAATTCCAAAAGCTTTTTTTCTGATGGGAGCGCCGAATCATCTTCGGGATGGACGATCCGGACAATGGTTCTTAGCTCAAAAGATGGGATATCCAGGAATACGATCGTGCCGATCGGATTTTCCATGGCATTCAAGAATGTATGTGTTTCAAAGTCAAGTGTGCTATACAATTCAAGGGACGTCTGTTTACGCCAATCAATATTAGCCGGATTTTCGTAAAACGATTTAAGGATATCCATCTTCTCAGGCATTGGGCTTTCATAAGTATCTTTTAGTTGTTTGATTGCTTTATCAATATTTTCATCTTTTGGTGCTAATCCAATGCCCTTGATCGCATTATTCAAGCTGAATTTTGAATCGAGACGTCCTAATCCGTAGGTAGCAACCGCACCTGAATGCGGACCGCCCCAGCCCGGAAATTCTCCGGTTTTTATTTTATCCAGAAACTCCAAGCGCTTTTCCTGATTCCATTTGATAAAGGCATCACTTGCGCTTCGTATTGTGAATTCCTCCCACTTACCATCGATCCGTGCTTTTATCTTACCCGCGCCATAACCAGACATATCCACAGTTTCTTGGATAAACCTGCCATTTTTCCAAAAATTCTTTTGGGCGTGTTCCCATTTGCCGCCCCATAATAATCTTGGGATTTTTCCGAAGAAAACAGCTGCGGGCGCAGATAAACCGATCAGCCTTAAGAATGACCGTCTGTTCACGTTGCCTCCTATTGTAGTTTAATGCCTAAACACAAAAATACCTGAATACCTGGAATCAAAAACAAGGCAGGCATACAGATCTAAAATCCAATTGCCAGTGAAATGCGGTGCGTGGAATCGAGAATGTCCATATTCACGTAAGCATAATCAACCAGAATCTCCCGTGCGCCAATTGCGATTTTTATTCCGGCACCGGCACAGAATTTCTGAACATCATAATTTATCTTGTAACCGCCTCGCAAAAACAGGGTGTTGAACATGCCATATTCACAACCGATCTGGAGTTTTTCTTTGCCGTCATTCGGATGGATGCCGTCTACTGCAAGCGTAAGACTATGGATATTATTGACGAAAAGTCCTTCGTCGGCGTCAATGATGTTCCATGCGATTCCCAGTTTAAATGCCAGCGGTAGTGGAAATGATTCGGTCGTAAGCCTCGCTTCGACATCCGGAGTTCCCTCAAAATCAGACCAGGGATTAGTTTGAACAATCAAATCGTTACCACTCAATTGCATTCTGCCGCCATAGTTTACCATGCACATCCCGAGTCTTAGACCTTGAAAAGGTGTTCTCAGGATAGAGCCAACGTCGACAGCAAAGGTTGATGCACTCTCATGATAAAGTGTCTGCTGAATATATTTGCCCGATAAGCCGATTGAGAGGCGGTCGGACAGAAATGCCGACATAGTAAATCCCAATAAACCATCTACGTAATTACAGGTCTGGCCAGTGCCTTCAGGATTTTCAATTGTCGTAACATCTATCTGGGTAGAGAGAAACGAACCCCATAAAGCAAAATTAAATTTTTTCGCCGGTAGTATGAAGGTAGCATAGTTATAATCCAAATCCGCAAACCACACTGTATGCCCACCAAGCACATAGACTCTATCTATTTCAGCAATGCCGGCAGGATTGTAGTATATTCCCGAAGGGTCGTCGGCTAATGCGACAAAAGAACCAGCCATGGCGACCGGTCGGGCACCGAATTCGATTTTCAAGAAGGGCGCCGCAGTTGTACCAACCTTGGTGAAGCAGAAACCAAATGAAATAAAAAGTGTCGAGAGAATAATTAAGATAACACGCATCTTACATCTCCTTATTTTATAATTACGAATTTCCCTTTTGCTTTAGTTTCATTGTCAGTCTTCACGACGAAGATATATAGTCCGTACGAAACTTCAAGTCCGTATTTAGTACGTAGATCCCAGTATTCATAACCAAGATTATTTGTGTGATTTATAGTTTTTATATGTTCACCGGCAATGTTATATATTTGGATTTCACACTGCTGAGGAAGGCTTGTAAACATCAATTTCCGGTCATACGGTGTTGTCTCATATTTTGAATGGAGAATATAGGGATTCGGAACTACTTTTACCTTGGCTAAATCTATTAAGCTTGAATCAATTGATGCTGGTACCACGGTGAATTGATATTTTATTTTGTTTGAGAATGGTTTGTAGGTTTTGATTGTAAACTCATCCCCGGCTGAGGGGGCAATTTCGGTAGCTGGTCCATTCTGGGTACCAAAATAAACGACTCCGGTAGCGGTTGTAGCATCACCATCCCATAAGCCAAGTTGGTCAAAGAATCCCAGTGTTTGCCCGATAGGAGTCGGATTGTAGCCGGTACCGCCCGCGATCAAATCCCAGCCTTCGGGACCGAAATATAGTGATTCAATCTGAGGCGGAAAATAGTCGTACCATGAGTAATCCAACAACCAACAATGTTGGCTGACATCAATTGGATGTAAACTGTCCGTTATATCAATAACCTTCAGCGGCATTGTAATACTATCTGAGTTGTTGCCGAAACCATCCTCAACACCAAAGTATGAATTTGCATTATAGTCGATTACAATTCGAAAATCAGAAGTACCATATATATATGTTGGCTGAACCATGCTACTGTATGCTTCAGTCCAAATCCACCACTGGAAAGTGCACGCATTGCCGGCTACTTTTGTCCATTCCATTGATTTGACACCGTTGCCGCTGTTAAACAGGGTCAATCTAAAACCGTCAATAATCGGAATGTTATCAAGGGAAGAGTCTGAAAGTTCATGTTTTGAAAGAAGTGTCTCCTGGGCAGTTACGTTAAATAGGTTAAATGTCGTGATAATACTGTCATCAATGACCGTATCATTAAAAGTAATTTCATATGAATCCCCATTAATCTCTGAAGGATTTATGATTGTTACCAAGGCCAAACCTTCACAGGGACCGCCAATGGGCAGCAATGTATCTCCTCCAAGGACCGAAGCCGGATTATAACCAGCTGGACCGGGTGCTGGTATCACCGATACCACGTTCACCGCGGCCGGTCTTCCTTTTGAGTTCTCATACGACGGTTCCAGAGAATCAGGATTTTGATTTCCCATGTCATAGGCAGCAACACAATACCAGTATTCAATGCCATTATAGACATTTGTATCCACGAATGCATGTTTTAATCCCGTTTCCTTGCCAAGCGATTGATACGGGAATGCCGGGTCAGTGCCAAAAATTGAATCTTTTAAATCATACTGAGCAATAGGAACATAACCAACAAGCTCGCCTTTCTCATTGGTAATTTTTTTACCCCAGGTCTGGCCCTGGTCCTCACTCCGATATATTTTATAACCTTCGAAGTCTTTTTTCTGGGTCATTATGTCAACCGAAACTTCTGACGGTTCTGAATTCCAGTAAACGGTAGCTTTCTTATAATCAGGAACCCCGTATACTGTCGGTGCCGAGGGCGGACCGCTGCCGAGAAAGTAGTTGTCGGCCATTGTCCGTGCCATATTGAGATTGTCAAAGAGATCGGCAGAATCTTCGCCGCATACCACGACGATCGTGAATTGCAGAGTGTCGGTCGGTGAGATCGTTTTTGGCCCTGATGATACAATATAATTGTAGGCGCTGGTTGATTCGGGTGGCAGGGATTGGATAATTGAAGGGTCGTCGATATGAAGATCAGCGCCGTGAAAATAAAGTGATGAATCGATATTGGGATTCGTGGGGTCTGAAATAATTATCGGATATAATCTAAAATCCTCATTCGGTTCATCCTGTTTTGTATAGTAATGAAAATCGGTAATTCCCTGCTTAAGATAGCCAACACCGATAAATCCTGATGATACCCAGGGCTCCTGGGGAATCCCATCTGCATCCCAATAGTAGACAAAGGTGATTGTTGAATCACGGTATAACCCGACATAGTCCTGCATATCAAAGTCGCATCGGAAATTTCCGCGAAAACCGAGATACAGACTTTCAATCGCCGCGGTGCCAATATTATATATCTTGAAATCATAAAAAATAAAGTC
>MEUM01000022.1:14662-17816 GCA_001771735.1 Caldifarciminota bacterium RBG_13_43_14
CCGAAAGCATTCTGGTCATTAAAAATGCCGAAGAGGTCCTGTTCTGATGTAAACTCACCCTCAACTTCTTCGCCGGTTGCAGGGTCGCGGCGATATGGACCGGGCCAGGTTCTTTCACCAGCTACCAATGGCCAGGTATCTTTATTGTCCGATGTTGCCATTATGGGCGTTCCGTCAGGTGTCGTGACCTCACCGGAATAGAGTGAACCAAAAGACCCTGAAAGCGGTGCCCATTCAGGGACAGCAAGATTTAAAAAGGATTCAATAACCGTATCATTGCGCGCCGCAAGAATACCAAGTCCCGGACAATACTGATGCTGAAATGGCACCGAATTTGGCCAGTGAAATGCCGGTGTGAAGTAATGTAAATTAGCAATCAGTCCGAAATTTGATGCGACATTCGACAGTTCACCTTTGTCCGAGATACCTACTGCCTTATCGGCTTCAGGGTAAAGTAACAAAAGGGTTATCAATATCAACATCTTATCTCCTTATAACTCGTTCATAATTTCATTCTCATTCCTGCTTTAATGTTTCGTCTTGGTCCTACATTAGAGGGATTCATTATATAATCCAGGGAACCCATTAATCCACCTGCTTCTTCACCAGAATCCCACGGTTGTCCACTTCGCGAATAGACATAATTCGGGTTTAAATTATCGGTGATATTTGCGCATTTTACATAAAAGTCGATCAGAGTGGGGCCGATTCTGAATCCTTGATAAAACAGTACATCGAGTGAAAAGTCCAACGCCATCCGGGCAGAATTTGCTTCCACAACAACCCCTTCACTAATAAACGGTGTATAGGGAAGTCCGCTCGATGCCCGTAGGTTCACGGTCGCACCGCTTAGTTTACCTGCCTGAAATTCCATTGTCGTTGAAAAAGTGTGTCTTCGGTCAAAATCCAAATAGTATTCCTTCAATCTTTCCGGCATGCCGGTATACACGTCGTAGAATCCCTGCATGGGGAAGGATCGGTTACCTCTCGCCGTTTGATAGGTATAATTGAGGCTGAACCCAAAATGAGAAACCGTTTCCCGCTTCAGTGTAATATCAATACCCTGAACACTACCAAAATCTTCGTTTGTGTAGATAATATAATTGTAAGGGAAAACTCTGACCTCGTTCGTTGCCAGTAGATCTTTAATGTCTTTCAAAAATAGGGTAACGTCCAAGCCGTATATCTCCATAATTGCATATTTTACGCCGACCTCGTAGGCGGTCGTGCGTTGCGGCAGGATGCGTGGATTGCCTACCAGTCCGTAGCGCGGTATACTTTCCGGATGGGCTATGTAATTCCCGTTGAAATACATAATTGAATAAGTCGGCATCTGGAAGAAATGTCCATAGGCAAAGTGCAGCATTGCATTATCAGTGATCGGATGCGACAGTCCAAGGCGAGGGGATATCTGATACCTTGGTTCGACCTCGGTTATCGCTGAAGTCGGGTCCTCGATATCTTCCCACATTTGAGTATTTGGATTATTATAATCGATCCGCAAACCGGCATTAATGATCAGATAACGATGTTCGATCTTATCCTGCAAGAATACTGCACCATCAATCGGTTCTCGTGTATAATCCTGATAAACGATCGGGCCTCTGGTAAAAAGCTGTTCGCGTTTGTCTAACATGAATTGGTATAAATTGTACTCAAAACCAAATTTAAAGTTATGTATTCGGCTGGCTTGAAAATTAAAATCGGCTTTGATAACATATTTTTTCGTGTTGGCGGTTTGTCGGTATACCGGATAACCGGAAATATAGAACTCTGAATAATTGTCATAAGTGGGCTCAATAATCGTATCTTCTTCAAGACCCGGGGCTTTGGTCTCTATATTGTTCTCTATCATTCCAGTCCGGAAATTATAGAAAAACGAATTGGTAAGCGCATGATTGAACCCGATGATCGATCTCAGGTCATTATTGTAATTAACCAGATAATTTTCATGAAGATATTTATAGACATGGCTGTAATTTTGGTTCTCGCCGGTAATGTATTCTATATCCGCAAATAATTTTAGATTGGGACTGAATCGATGCGATAGTTTTCCGTTTACGCTGCGGGTAAGCGCATATCCAAATGGCAGGTATGACTCCTGATTAAGATAGTGACCGGCAATATAATAACGCGTATTATTATCAAAGGGGAGAGGACCGGCAAGACTTGCATTTACTTCACCTAAAAAATACAGATCATGTGATGATAATATGTCCTGCGACCGGTAAAGAGAGTTGCCGGATGAATCTCGGTGCGCGTCGCTGGTTGAATCGATCCAATCAGCCTTTCGATAAACTGATGGATTTAAGCTGAATGAGGTGTACTCGATACTGCTTGAGGTTCGGCTACCTCCTTCTGGGGTTACGATATTCAGGACACCGCTCATGACATTTCCATATTCGGCATTAAAGGTGCCCGAGAGAAAAGACATTTCCGATACAATGTTTTTGTTCACGAAAGGTGAACTACCCAGCAATGCATTTGAAATCTCAACTCCATCAATATAGTAAGCCAGTTCACCTGCTCGGCCACCGCGGACATGAAGATTACCAGCCGCATCGGTTGTCACACCGCCCTGAAACGAGATCGCCTCGATTGGCTTTTCGACCGGCATTATGTCCAGCTCACGCCTGGTGACCATTACCTCTTTTGAGGTCATATCGATCTCAATTACAGGTTTTTTTGCAATAACGATTATCGGGTTGTCTATTTCAATGATCGTACCCGGCAATGAAAAATTTACATAGGTTGTCCGATCGGCAGTGACCTGGACTTCTTGTTTTAACTCTGGACGATAGCCGATCATTGAAGCCTGTACATCATATTCACCGGGAGGAATATTCAGAATAAAATAATAACCTTCATCATCAGTCGCTCCACCTATGCCTAGAAGTGCTATATAGACATCGACTCCGGTAAGAGGTTTGCTGGTCTCGGCATCCAACACTTGACCGGTGATCTTGCCGACCGTAGCGGCATAAACGAATATTGGCATCATAAGAAAAATGAGGCTCTTCATATACCTCCTTTAACACTATTATTATGTTATAATTATACTCTTTTTCAGGGAAAAACAACCAATTTTTTTGTCAGTTTTTGTTCTTCTGTTTTTGATAGGATTATTGAAATTATTTCCTTCACATCCTTTTGA
>MEUM01000023.1:0-15677 GCA_001771735.1 Caldifarciminota bacterium RBG_13_43_14
GCTGCGCACTGTGTTATGTTCTTCAACTATCCCTTCAAACTGTACTGGCATGTAAAAACCAGCAAATTCAACGATTTTTCCGTCATTTTTTACATGAAAATCATAAAAAGGTGTCTTTTTTATCATGACAAAAGTATATTTAAAAACCCTAAAAAGTCAATATAATACCAATGAAAAAGAAAGTCGGTGGGAGCGGCTTTCTAACCGCGATCGAATAATCGAGCCCAGGAGGGCTCTCCCACAATTTACGAAACGTCAAGTTTTCTCGACTTTAAAATGGCCTCAACGCGCAAGTACGGCCATTTTTTTTGCCCTGGTTAAACGATGGTTGAATTCATACTCAAGATATACTATATACATACCGCTCATAAGCGGTCCATGCAAACCCATACCATCCCAGAATATTGTCCCCTGATCGATCATGCATTCTTCTTTTTTCACAATATACTGAACAAGCTTTCCTCGAGTGTCATAGATCAATATTGTCAGCGATCCACCAGCCTGAGGCAGGCGGTAATCGATCTGCAAGAGATCATCCTGACCATCATTATCCGGCGTAAATATTGCCGGATTTACTGCTAATTCACTGATATCATTAACGACCAATAGTTCTTTAAAGGTAATATTATTTTCCATCTTTTTATCAAGCAGAAATTCAACCTGAAAACCAATACTGTGCTTGCCTTGAGATGGATGTTTATATTCACAAATTAATAGCGTACTGTCAAATGCATTAATCAAAACACCCTGCATTCTACTCAATAACTCGCCCGACTGATACATGCGGTCATTATTAATATCATCGAATACTGCAAGATCATAGTCATCGGTAGGTCTCAACCCATAGTTCTTAACCCAGATCTGGATACGTAAATCCTCGCCTTTTTTCACTATTGCCGGAATATAAAAAATTGAATTTTCTTCCACCGCCAGATCAAACGCCTGGGTCGTGCTGTTTTCCCTTCCCGGAGTACATCCATCTGGATCTAGTGATGGATACCAATTGTTTATCTCATCACCGATTTGTATATCGATCCTTTCCCAGCTGATACCGTCACCTGGGTCGGACGGAAAACAATCAAGACTATCGAAAGGAGTGCCGAAGCTTGTTGTGCAGGCTTGCATTTCGGAAAACAGCAATAGCGGATCGCTGTTGGCCAGGCCATCGCCGATCGTCGTATCATCGGTGGTCATTATCAGGGTCGAATCAGGGATATCATACAGCTGCCCGTGCCCGCCACTGGTATCGCTGCTTACATATTCTCGATCCAGGATCAAGGCATATGAATATGGATACAAAATGGTTGAGTGTATGCGTACATTTGGATATTTGACTAAAATTGACTCGTTTTCCCAGGGATGAAGTTCATCCGGGATCACATCAAAATCGGTTATGAAATAACTTGCGAGATCGATCGTATCCGGGCTGTTATTATAGATCTCAATATATTCATTGCGGTCTCCGCAGGTTTGTTCTGAACCACGCACATTGGACATGACCTCGGTGATCAATAACTGGGACTGAGCCCAAAGGAATAATAATACTGCCATAAACCCCGGGGAATTATATAGCAATTGAAAACGAAGTCAAGATGGAAAAATGGGAAATGGGTTGGGGTCAGGACGCGAGAATAAACATTTATGTAATTTGTAATTGGTAATTGCGTAATTAACAGAAAAGCATACCAGGATATCAGTAGATCAGTGGGCAGGATACTAGCAACCTAGAATACCAGGTTTTTTGTTCCTGATTTGCCGATATTCTGATAATCTGCATACTGATGATCTGATACTCTGATCTACTTATTTTTACCGATCACGGATTACTGATTACCGGATACAGTTTACGGTCTTTCTCGGTACACTCAATTTTTCAGCCAAATCCAACCTACAGATTTGGGAAAAATTGGTGGAGGCGGCGGGAATCGAACCCGCGTCCGCGACGTTTCAATGAAGATGACTACATACTTAGTCTCTTTATAAATGTCCCTTCGCGTCACCAAAAGACAGGTCGTCGAAAGCAAGCCTCTTCAACTTATCCATTAACCCTAAAGGCGAGAATTAATGGATTTCAGCCCATTATGACGCCTGACCCTGAACTGGGCTGGAGCTCAGGCAGACGTAGCCGCATTATTATGCAGCTAGAGCGTATCCTATTTCAGGATGTTTATATTTCCGGTCGGATTAACGAGGTGGCCAAAACCCTCGGTATGCCCTCTTTCATGTCATCCGCCACGTCGAAACCGATCGCCCCCGATCTAATATTAGTATATATTATGACCATGAAAATGTCAATAAGAATTTTCCGATATATTATGATTAATGAATCACTGCCATCTATTCTTTTAATCACCGTAATCGAAGATTTCTGGTTATTTCGGAAATCTCAAGTGTTCATAACCGCTTGGTTCAAGCGCTGATTCATGGCCATCATGTAAAATAAATAACCCTTTACCGCGCATTATCCTTCCAATCTGAAAAATAGGATATTTTATCGTCCCGGGCAATTGTCTGGCCGAGAAGAGTAATTCAAAATCTTCACCAGCGGCCAGTATGAAAGTCAGCGGATCTATATTGTGATCCTGGCAATAAGCGCCGACTTCCGAGTGTATCGGCACATGATTTGTATCGATTATGATCTTGACCCGACTTTCGCGCATCATATGATAAGTATCGGTCGACAGTCCATCCGACGTGTCAATACAAGCGCTGGCATATTTTCTAAAAGCCTGAACTTCAGCAAAACGCGGTTCCGGAAAACAATGCCGACTGATCGCAGTTTCAAATCTGCTTTTCGACAATCTTTGAGCCAACACCTTTCGGCCTACCTCGGCCAGGCCCAAGAAATTGGTCACATACAAATACTGACCCGGTCGCGCCCCGGAACGCAATAATGGTTCCCTTGAACGGCCGATCACCGTAATTGTGATACCCAAGCACGGGCTCTGGACAATATCTCCACCAGCAATATCAAACCGGTATTTACGGCTCAATTCACTGAAGCCATCGTAAATCGCCTTTATATCCCCCGATTTTACTTTACTGGGGAGCTGTAATGAAACGAGCGCGGCTACTGGTTGCGCTGCCATTGCGGCAAGATCAGAAAGACTGGCACCCATAGTTCGATAACCCAGCATTTTATAATTAAAGTATTGCATATTAAAATGCACGGTCTCAATAAATGAATCAGTGGAAATCACATAGCCATTGCGTAACACCATTGCATCATCGCCAATTCCTTTGATTATATCCGGATGTCGTTGGGGAAAACGACTCCTTATATATTCAATTATTGCCAGTTCTTCGCCAGGTTCGTTATTTTTGATCATTGATCACCAAAACTCTGTATCCCATGCCCATTACGTATGGAACTCAATAATATCCTCATCGACCAGTACCTGATGCTTTTCAACCCTTTGCCCTGAAAATCCATGTTCATTCCAAAGTCTTGCAAATTTCAAATTCTTTTTAAAATCCTTGTGTATGTGTTCGGCCGCATCAATAACCGTGGTTCCTGCCTTCAGCACAACCGGCTCATTTTTCTCGACTGGTTTTCCGATTTTTTTGGTATAAACTCTGATTATCCAAAGCTGCTCGAATATCAAATGCTTCAATTCATCAATAGCCCGGTTTGATCCGACCGAAATAGCTATGACTGGAAGAGCCGATCCGATTTTTCCCACTTTACCCCGGATCCGGGTCTCCATAGACTCGTCATCAATTTTATTTATTATAATTACCGACTTTTTTATATCACCGAACTCGTGTTCGGTTAGAAATATGTTGTGTTCGGCAAGTCCTTTTTTGATCGTATCAAGGTCTTGTTCTATATCACTCTTGCCATCAAGCATTATTAAAAGAATATCGCCATTGCGGTACAATCCATACAGCCAGGCCGGGGCATCCTCATAGAAAGGAGGAGTATCGACTATCTGAATCTTGATGTTCTCGTATTCAATCATACCGATCTGTGGAAGTTTTGTTGTAAAAGGATAATCGCCAACATCCACACGCGCATTGGTCAAAATATTCACTAATGAGGATTTACCACAATTTGGAAGCCCTACTAGAACGACCTGACCAGCACCCTGTTTCTCGACTTGATACGAGGTGCCGCCTGAACCGCCTTTTGTTTTTCGCTGTTTATCGATCGCTTCTTTTGTTTTAGATATCTTCGATTTGAGATCGGCCTGCAGCTTTTCCGTACCCTTGTGCTTGGGTATGCTTGCCAAAAGTTGCTGCAAGTATACTAGTTTTTCCTGGGGATCTCGGGCATCCCGATATTTTTTTTCAATCTCAAAATACTGTGGAGGTAGATTAGCTGGCATATACCTATTTCCCGATCAAACAAAAATCATGAAAGACCTATTATCCTGCCCTGTTCATCAATATCGATCAGTTCGGCATTCGGAACTTTTGCCAGACCGGGCATCAACATCATCTCGCCCGTAATCGGGACAAGAAACCCGGCACCAGCTGATATATTGATCCCGCTTATTGTAATCTTGAAATCTTTTGGCCGCCCCAGCCGATCCGGATCGTCAGACAATGATTTATTGGTCTTGGCTATGCACACCGGCAGTTTATCAAACCCGAGTTTAATGATCCGTTTAATGTCTTTTTCAGCCTTCGGCGTATAAACGACACGATTTGCACCGTATATCAGCTTCGCGACTTTTTCGATCTTGATTTCAACCGGATCCGATAGATCATATATCGGATGCATTTGGGTCGGTTCATCTTTAAGCATTGTATGGACAATTTCAGCTAGTTCAACCGCACCGGCTGATCCATTCTCAAAAGCCCTTACCGGTGCGCATTTGCATTTGATCGAACGGCAGAAATCGAGGACCGCTTTAATCTCATCATCAGTATCGCCATCGAATATATTAAGCGCCACGACCTTGGGAATACCAAGTATTGCCACATTCTCAATATGCTTTGCCAAATTTTCAAATCCAGCGATCAAATTATCAATATTGCCGGATTTAGGATCACGAACTGATGCGCCACCATGAAGTTTCAAGGCTCGAATTGTGGCAACGACGACCGCAACATCAACTCGGAAATCGCTGACGCGACTAACAATATCAACGAATTTTTCCGCGCCAAGATCAGACCCAAAACCAGCTTCAACGACAGTGTGATCACACATCTTCAAGGCCATTTTTATCGCGGTTATACTGCACGTACCATGGGCGATATTGGCGAATGGACCGCAATGAATAAAAGCTGGTGAATGTTCGATCGTCTGAACAAAATTGGGTTTTAAGGCATCTTTAAGCAGGGCAGCCATTGCTCCGTTCACTTTCAGATCCCGGGCAAAAATCGGTTTTCCATCCATGTTAAAAGCGACCAGAATATTACCCAAACGCTCCTTAAGTTCCGTGACTGATTGCGCCAGGGCGAGTATTGCCATGACCTCGCTGGCCGCGGTTATTATGAACCCATCTTCACGTGCCGGACCATTTGCCTTTCCGCCCAGACCAACCACGATCGAACGCAGGCTCCGGTCGTTCATGTCCATGGTCCGACGGACAAAAATCTCGCGTTCATCAATTCCGAGTTTGTTGCCAAAATGAAAATGATTATCAAGGACGGCACATAAAAGATTGTGTGCAGCCGATATTGCATGCAGGTCACCGGTGAAATGAAGATTGATATCCTCCATCGGTAAAACCTGACAATACCCACCGCCAGCCGCTCCGCCTTTAATTCCAAAGACTGGACCAAGGGATGGTTCACGCAATGCGACAATCGAACACTTGCCAATCCGATTCAAGGCCATGCTTAAACCGATCGACACAGTGGTCTTACCCTCGCCATACGGTGTTGGGGTCATTGCTGTGACCAGAAGCAGTTTTCCATCCTGATTATCTTTTATCTTTTCAAAATGCTGCGGCAATACTTTAGCTTTATACATTCCGCAGGCCATGATATTTTCATCATTGATTCCCAGATTTTTTGCCAGCGCAGTAATCGGCAATAACCTGGCTTCTTGAGCGATATGTAGATCGCTTTTCATGCGTTAGTATAATGCTTATCAAGCAGGGTGTCAACGGGGATCGACGTATTTCCCTCTTGCATTGTTTACTGAACTGAGTATTATTTTCCATGTTATACCGGGATGCAGGGGTAAATCTTGATGCATTGAACTTGATCCGTAAAAAAATCGGTCAGCAAGTAACCAAAACATTCGACAATAAACGTAAGTCGGTTTTTGGTCTCTTTGGCGGCATATACCTCTATGATAATGATTATCTTGTCAGCAGCGTTGATAGCGTCGGCACCAAAATCCTGGTCGCGTGTGGAATCGGCGTTCATAATACTATTGGTCAAGATATTGTCAATCATTGCGTAAATGATATTCTCACGACCGGGGCAACACCTATATTTTTCATGGATTACATCGGATTTTCGGAGATCGAAAAAAACGTATTGGTTGAGATCGTCATCGGATTGGTTAATGCCTGCCGCAAGGAAAAAATAATTTTGATCGGAGGTGAAACCGCCCAACTCAGCCGCTTTTATCCAAAAGGAGTTTACGATCTGGTTGGTTTTGTGGTTGGTCGCGTGAAGAAGGAACGATTGCTCGACCCAAGCCGGATAAAACCCGGAGATATAATGCTTGGTCTTGCGTCATCCGGTCTGCACACAAACGGCTATTCCCTTGCCCGCAAAGTCTTGCTGCGGAAATACACATTTTCCACTCATATTCCAGAACTGAAATGCACGGTCGGTGAGGAACTCCTTAAAGTACATTTAAGCTATCGTTATAAACTCGAACCCCTGCTCTTTTATATCAAAGCAATGGCTCATATCACCGGCGGCGGATTCTACGACAACATTGCCCGAGTATTGCCGCCGGGGTGCGCAGCGGTTATTAACCGCAGATCATGGACGCCTTTACCCGTTTTTCGTTTGATCCAGAAACTCGGTCAGGTCCCGGACGAGGAAATGTATCATGTTTTCAATATGGGCATCGGTATGGTTGTGATTATTGATCCAAAAAATTTAAAGTATTTCAAATCATTAAAGCTAAAAATGATCGGCGAGATTATCAAAGGTAAAACTTCAGTTACAATGAATTAGATGCAGTTTTCCAACTTGTCAAAATAGGCTTATTGATATTGATTATCGCTGAGCGCGTTGATCAAGTACTGAGGCTATTTCCATGATCGAACGGTCATTAAATACAAGCTTTTGCGGGGGATTTAATTGGTAGAATTTTAAGTCCAGTATTTTCTGCGGTACCTTGTTCAAATATAGCGCAAAGTCAACGTTCTTCTCAACCACAACAGCCAGAAACTGAATAAAATCTTCTCGCCTTAATGCATTGCATACTTTAGGCGCAATGATCTTTTCTTCGATCACACGGCTTGCTGAATCAATATTGCCATTAATCCGGAATGCGATCGATTCGGAAACGACCTCCCCTTCCTCGCTCTTGATCTCAAAAACAACGGGATAATTAAATGCGTCATTAAAATTGAAATCATAATCAACTTCAAGAAATCCTCGAGCGATCGACTTCCCTTTTATGATCTGAAGCGTACCGAACAGGTCCTGACCGCTGCCAAGCCAATCCGGCAGGATCACCTTAGGCCGCATTTGTTTTGTATTATTCATCGAAATGTTTAATGATACCATTGACCATTGTTGCCCGGCATTTACCTTGAAGTTCTTTGTTTATTAAAGGCGTGTTAATCGATCTCGAGTAAATTTTATCGGGAGTGGCTTTCCATTTGATCTCGGGATCAATGACGGTAATGTTCGCCGGATCACCGATTTTTAAATAACCGCTTTTTTCATTGATAATTTTTGCCGGATTGATATTCAATTTTTCAATGATCATCGACCAGGTAAATTTCTGCTTATTAATGAGCTCCATGATAATAAGTGATAAGGCGGTCTCTAATCCAGTCATGCCATATGGTGCATGGGTGAATTCTAATTCCTTTTCGGCCTGGGAATGGGGGGCATGATCGGTTGCAATGCAATCGATCGTGCCATCACGCAATCCCTCAATCACGGCAAGCCGATCATCTTCGGTTCGGATCGGCGGGTTGACTTTAAAATTGGTGTCAAAACTCGCCAGTACCTCGTCATTAAAAAAGAAATAATGCGGGCATGTTTCGCAGGTAATGGACAGGCCTTCGCTTTTTGCTTTTCTTATAATTTCGACCGCGCCCCTGGTTGAAATGTGGCACAAATGCAATCGGGCGCCAGTAAAATGCGCTAACCTGATATCACGACTGACTGTGATCTCCTCAGCTACGGCTGGTGAACCATGCAAGCCCAAACGTCCTGACACCAGCCCTTCGTTCATCAATCCGCCGGCAGTTAAGGCCTTATCCAGTGGATGTTCCATTATCGGTATTTTAAAGATCTTTGAGTATTCAAGTGCGTGTCTGAACACATTTGCGTTGTCGACTACATCACCATCGTCAGAAAAGCCCTTTACTCCCGCATTAACAAGCTCCCCGAACTCGGTTATTTCCTTCCCCTGTCGTCCCTTGGTAATGGCACCGATCGGAAAAACCCGACAGATATCGACCCGATTAGCTTCCCGGTATATATAATTAACTATTCCTTCATTATCGATCGCGGGTTCGGTATTGGGCATACAGCATAATGTCGTAAATCCCCCAGCAACTGCAGCCCTTGACCCGCTTTCAATCGTTTCTTCATCTGGACGGCCAGGATCGCGCAGATGGCAATGTAGATCGATAAATCCGGGGGCAATAATACAACCGCCGGCATCGATCGTTTTAACACCTTTCTTTCTGATCTTCTTGCTGATTTCGGCGATCTTTCTATTTATAATCAGAACATCGAATTCTTTCTCGGCGCGCGAACGTTGATCACTGATGCGTCCCCCTTTGATCAAAATATCACTCAATTTTTCCTCCCGCATGGACGAATAGTACTGCCATCCTCAAAGCGACGCCATTCTTTACCTGGGTCAGGATCACCGATCTATCACCATCGGCCACATCCGGATCGATCTCAACGCCTCGATTGGTCGGGCCCGGATGCATAATAATGCCACCGGTTTTCATTCGCTTTACACGCTCTCGCGTCAAACCATAGAGATTTCGGTACTCACGGATCGATGGAAACAAACCGGCTTCCTGCCGTTCAAGCTGTATCCTCAGAGCCATTACAACATCATATTTGTCAATAATCTCATCAAGATTATAATGCACATTCACGCCCAGAGATTCTATCCCGATCGGAATCAAAGTCGGTGGAGCACAGATTGTAACTTGGGCGTTTAACTTCTTAAGTCCAAATATATTAGACCGCGCGACTCGCGAATGCAGAATGTCACCAACGATTAGGACCTTCAATCCTGCGATATCTTTGAAATGTTGTCGCATCGTAAATATATCGAGCAAAGCCTGGGTCGGATGTTCATGGCTACCATCACCGCCGTTAATCACAAAAGCATCAATATTCTCAGCCAGATATTTAGCTGCCCCCGGTGCCGAGTGACGAACAACAACCCCATCAATCTTCATTGCTTCAATATTTCGGGCGGTATCGATAATCGTTTCCCCTTTGGCAACGCTTGAACTTGTTTTAGAGAAATTTATGACATCGGCCGACAAACGCTTGGCCGCAACGCTGAATGATATCTGAGTACGGGTCGAGGCCTCAAAGAAAAGGGTTAATATTGTTTTACCACGTAATGTTGGTACGATCGGGATCGGACGCTCAAGGACCGATGCGAAACGATCGGCAATATCTAAATAGTGAATGATCTCTTTAGCGGTTAAATCCTCTATCCCGATAAGATCTTTTCTATGACTCATCCTCTGAACCACCGATTTTCAGTTGTTTAACCATAGGTTCTGATACTTGCTTCAGACCGATACGGGTTTTTTGATTTCCGAACTGTTTCTTTGTCTTTTTTCTTCGATCATGAATGACTATGCAATCTTCTCCATCGATCTCCCGAACCAGCACATCAATGATTTCGTTTCTGGCGGCGGGCATTTTTTTTCCGGTATAATCTGCCTGTATCGGTAATTCCCGGTGTCCGCGGTCGACCAGTACCGCAAGCTGTATTGCCTTGGGCCGGCCGAAATCAAGGATCTCCTCGATCGCCGCGCGAATCGTTCGTCCGGTATAAAGAACATCATCGACCAGAACAACTATTCTATTGGTCACGTCAAAAGGGATATCAGTACTTTCGATGATCGGCATATCTGACGCTAATTGTAGATCATCACGATACAACGTAATATCAAGGGCACCGATTGGTATTCTTCTTTTTTCTGTGGTCTTCATAAAATCAGCCAGACGCCGGGCAATATAATCACCACGCCGTTTAATACCGATCAAAATTATATCTTTTATACCATTATTTTTCTCAATAATTTCGTGGGCAATCCGGATCAAAGCTCGTCTGATTTCCGCGGCACCAACGACTTTCTTCATTAAGTTTAAGTATAAATAAAATCCATCAGAAGTCAAGAATAAAAACCGGCAAATCGGGAAAGATTTGAAGAGGAGAAAAGGAGCAGAGGTGATTTGTAAAGCACTAAATACGAAATCCTAAAACCCAAATAACCAGATGAACCAGAGAAACTAGAAAGACCGAATAAACGAAAGTATCCAACATCAAGGATCGATTCTTATAATTCCTACTTCTAACTTATTAAGTTATCAAATTATATCCCATTGACATTGAACCAACTGCTTTTATAATGAAATAGATGACAAGCCTACTAATACTGCTGATCCTGATTAATCAATACGATTTCACAATCGGTCGGGTGCAATATGGCGGCGGTGGTGACTGGTATTCAAACCCATCTTCGCTGCCCAATCTTCTCAAAGCAGTCAATGAAAGAACAACGATACGCACCGCCCCCCGCGAGGAAAATATTGCAATCACCGACCCGAAACTTTTCCAATTCCCGTACTTATATCTCAACGGTCATGGAAATATTAAATTCACCGATGAAGAAACAAAGATACTCCGCCAATACATTGCATCCGGCGGATTCCTTCACGCCGACGATAATTATGGAATGGATACTTCCTTTCGGCGCGAGATCAAAAAGGTCTTTCCCGATTCGCCAATGATCGAATTGCCTTTTGATCATGATATATATCATTCATTTTACGATTTTCCCAATGGTCTACCTAAAATCCATGAACATGACAACAATCCCGCGCAAGGCCTTGGTATTTTCTTTGATGGAAGGCTTGCCGTATTTTACACTTATGAATGTGATCTTGGTGATGGATGGGAGGATCCAACCGTACACAATGACCCGCTAGAAAAACGGGAAGACGCTTTGAAAATGGGCATAAATATTATTATCTATGTTTTAACCCACTGATCATGAACAATATTCTTCAATTGCTGAAGACAACGCGGCAGGTCCATCATCAGCAATCATTGATAAATTTTGCGGGGGTGTTCGCGCTATTTCTTGCGGTATCGATATTGACTCTGCTGATTTCATTATTTCTTTTAAAGTCACCCTGGTACATGCTTATCGGTCTGACCGTATTTTTATTTTACCGTCCGGTCCGCTTCATAGATCAAGTACGCAACATTGACCGTCAATGCGGTTTGAACGGCAAGTTCATCAACAGCTTTCAATTTTCCCGCTACTCCGATAATGACCGGGAAGGTTATTCTCAGGAACTTATTGCTGCCTACATTGATCGCGCGGTCGGACAGATAAACACTCGGCAGTTTAAGAGTGCCGTTAACCGAAAGCCGTTAAAAACAGGAATTCGAATATTGCTTGTTTCAATTGTCATATTTCTGCTCTATCCAGCTTTTTTACCGAAGCGTTTCTGGTATTCGCTCCATCATAAAATCGAGTGGGTGATTATCCCTGGCGATCGTAATTTACCGGAAAACACCCGGCAGGATATTTCGATAATTATCAACGGGATATATCTGCCGCGAGGCGTGCATTTTGTAAGACAAGAGGACGAAAAAAAAATCAGCACTGCGATCGCCGTCAAGAATGGTCAGGCAACATCATCACTGATTATTAAAAAGAATTTTAAATATTACTTTAAATTTTTCGATAAAAGAACCACGGCCAATTGGATCTCAATGATCGCGCCGGTATTAATTACCGACCTAAAGTTCGAACTTTTCTATCCACCCTATACCGGGTTGAAACCGGAAATAAAAACTGGCCGGCAAATTATCGCCCCCAAAAACACCCGTGTAAATCTTACCGGACATTCAAACCAAACTTTGCAAAAGGCAACAATAATATTTAATGATACTATTCCTCTGGTCTTTAATGAAGACCTATTTCAAGGCCAATTCACCATCCAGCAAAGTGGAACAGCATTCATCGAGCTCGAGGCAATGTCATTGTTAAAAGAAGCGATAATCATTTATTCAATACCGGATCTGTCGCCGCTGGTAGAAATATTCGCTCCCGGTCAGAATATCAATATGCCCGACGGCATGATGCTCGATATCGGAGTACGCGTATCTGACGATTATGGAATCAGCTCGGGCAAATTCTATTATAATATTGAAGTGCAAAAATCTCAGGCATTGAAATTGCATCCGAGAGCGATTGAAGACACAATATTTTTCAAATGGAACTTAGCCGAACTCAACCTGCTCCCCGGCGATGAAATTTCCTATTATGTTGAGTTCGTTGACAACGCTGGCAATATCACCCAGAGCAGCACCTATTATGTATATTTCCCCACCCTGGAGCAGATGTACGAGGCAATTCACCGTGAAGAAGATGAACTGGCCAGCGAGCTCGACCGCTCGATCGACGAACAGTATAAAAGCACTTCCGAGTTGGATCGCATCGAGCAGAATCTATTGAAGAACCGTGAACTCTCGTGGGCCGACCAGGAAAAGCTCCGCGAACTGCTAACCCGGGACAAAGATTTGCTCGATCGGATCGAGGATTGGCAGGATGAACTTGAAAGGACGATTGATAAAATAAATGAAGGTTTGATCCTTGACCCTAAAGCATTATCAAATCTGCAGGAATTGTTAAAATTACTAAATGAAATTGTACCCCAGGAATTGCGCGAAGCCATTGAAAAACTTCAGCAGCAATTCGATCAAAACCCAAACAAGCGGGAAGATGCAATTAAGAACCTCAAACAGCATCAAGATGAACTGACCCAGGCTTTAGAAAGAACACTGGAAATACTAAAAAGATATCAACAGGAGGAAAAACTCCGTCAATTAGCAAAAACTGCCCGCGATCTGGCTCAAGAAGCAGATTCCCTATCCGATGATATAAATGCCCTGAACGATGAAACCATTAATGATCTACAAGAGAAAATTCAGCAGCTTGCCCGAGAAACCAGCACCCTGTCAGCATCTAAAAACCTTGAAGAAGAGATCAAGACAAAATTAAATGAGATCGCTCAGCAGCTGGAAGTGACCGCACAGAATAATGAAATGCCTACGATGAGCGCGAACCTGAATATGTCGGCAACCGATCTCGAAAAATTGTATGAGCAACTGGTCAAAGGGCGTGGTGCCCAACTACAGGCAAAGCTCTATCAGCTCCTCGGACAATTAATCGCCATTTCCCAGCAGGAAGAAGAGATCTTTACCAGCTCCGGTGATCAAAAATTCGATCTGGAGCATCAGGATCAAATCATCAGATCGACTAAAGCGGTTGCTGAGAGCTTGTTCAGCGAAGAAAAACGCAGCCTATATATTACCCCGACTATGGGCAAGAAGATCGCCCGGGCAGCCGATCTAATGGAAAACGCAAA
Source organism: Caldifarciminota bacterium RBG_13_43_14 (assembly GCA_001771735.1). Taxonomy (GTDB): domain Bacteria; phylum Hydrothermota; class Tepidihabitantia; order SM23-42; family SM23-42; genus RBG-13-43-14. The sequence goes on from MEUM01000023.1 coordinate 13,750, forward strand.
AATAAACAGCAATTATCGTAGCTACATGCAGGATGCCATGCAATCGGTAAATCAAGTTGCCATTGAATTATTGAAGAATCTTGAGCAAGCTGCCGCCGGCAAATCCTCGACTGGTGCGGATAAGATGATGGAACAACTATCCAATATAAGCCAGGGTCAATTATCCATAAATCAATCTACTGCTTCATTATTGCCATTGCCAATTGCCGGTATGTCACCGGGCATTAAAGAGCAAATGCAACGCCTCGCCGGCAGTCAGCAGAAATTACGGCAAGCGATCTCTGAATTGCAGCAGGAGGCTGGGTCCGAACCTTATCAGGATCTTCTTAAGAAATTAACTGAGGACATGCAGTCGGTCGAAGAGGATTTATATCAGTATAAGATCGACCGCCAGCTTATTGAAAGGCAACAGCAGATCCTCACCCGCTTGCTTGACGCCGAAAAATCGATACGGCGCGAAGATTATGACGAGAAACGCAAGAGTAAAACCGGTCAGGATTTCATCATTGAATCGCCTCGGCCATTGCCCGATCGGTTGGGCAAAAACGAACTTCGGGATCTTATCAACCAGGCTTTCAAGGAACCCTATCCCCAAGAATACGAAATATACATACGTAAATACTTTGAACAACTACAGGAGATAAAATGATGATCACTATCATTCTTGTAATGTATAGCGAACCCGAACTCGACAGTATGGTTAATCAGCTCGGCGTATATCCTCTTTTTGAAGCGGTTATCAATATTAATAATGAATACTTACGACATAATGCGTTCAATAAAGCAATAACCCTGCTGCGCAGTTATGAAAATACATATCCGGGCGAGTTCCAGGCAAGAATCGAATATGCCCTTGCGGAAAATTATTTTTATGAATCAACCATAATGGAGGCGCGCAACCAGTATATGAGTATGGCCCAACGTCATACTGCTTCAATTGAAGCGAACAATGCGCTTGAACGTTTATATCAGATCGAGGGAATGCGTACCGATACTGTGATCATGAAAAAAATAATGTACGCAATATGTTTGTTTGAAACCGGTCGCTATGATGCAAGTAAGGATAGTCTTTTGAAACTGGTGAATTCAAAACTCGGCGATCATGCATATTATTTTCTTGCCGGCGTTTATCGCCAGCTTGGTGATTTACCTATGGCGCTTGGTGCGCTGTTGGCGATCGACGAACAATTCCCGAATTGTAGGATAATTGGATTACCGATATTGAAAGCCGAAATCTACATCGATACAAAAGATCGAGAAAAAGCAATAATGATCCTTGAAAATTTTCTTGTTCAAGATCCAATATCGGTTTTTGCAGTAAAAGCCCGACAATTGCTGAACAAAATACGCGACTAATCAATAACCCGAATCGAGCTCATTGTACCAGGTATCTCCCTTTCGAACCGGCAGTTCCGGGTAAAAAGCGAACATTTGCTCCATAGTCTCTTTCATCGATTCATCGCCAAATTGATTTTGAAAATTCTCTTTCATTTGCTCACGTGACATACCTTCGGGGATATCTAAATTATCTATCATCCTATCAACCATTTCATCCAGACCTTCAAGCGCAACAATTTTCATGCGGCTTGACACGGTCATAGTAAAACTCTGGCCAAGCAATAAACTGAATATGAAAACCGACATACTTCTTTTCATTAATCCTCCTTGGAGCAAAGATTTTTTGCCAGTTGACATATATCGTCCGGACCGTTGACCTCATAGACGGTCATGCCCAGGTTCTTGGCCGGGGCTAGATCAACATTATATCGATCACCAACCATTACGCAATCTACCGCCGGGGTATTAATCGCCGCGCTCGCTTTTTTAAAAAATTCAGGATCGGGTTTAAGAAGTTTGAATGTATTATAGGTGAAGAGCATATCGAACAGTGAATGTATCCCGATCGCCTCAAGTATCCTTTCACATTG
>MEUM01000024.1:0-110 GCA_001771735.1 Caldifarciminota bacterium RBG_13_43_14
TCACTCTTTTCTTCAATACGACCGAAATCCTCAGGGATACTTTCAATTTTCTTTGGTTCAAGACTGGGTCTTTCGACCGGCATTGTATAATCCTCGATTATTGGCGGTTT
>MEUM01000024.1:198-4462 GCA_001771735.1 Caldifarciminota bacterium RBG_13_43_14
AGCCATGGTTCTTTTGACAACTCTGATATTTGCGGCTGCACATGGATTTTCTCCTCGAACGTCTCTTCAATTTGAACGGATCGTTTAATTGATTCAGCTGCTGCTTCAACTTTTTTCGGTTCTTTGACGTCTAGCTCTTGACCACCAAGCAATGTATATATCTCACGTACATCCTTATAATTCGGGTTGATACTGATGATCCGTTCGATCTCGCGCATTGCATTATCAAAATCGCCCATCCCCTCATAAGCGGTGGCCAGCAAATAACGTAATTCCGTCTTTTTATCTTCACTTAAATCTTCAAAAAGTAATGACGGGGCAATCGCTTTCATCGCTTCATTATAACGACCAAGCCGGATCAATGATGACCCATATATTTCCAATGAATCTGGCCAGGTATGTTTTAATTGCTTTAGATCAGTAACATAAGCAAGAGCAACTTCATATAACTGCGATTCTAAAGCCAGCTTGGCAACGTGCAAAAGCTTGTTCTGATCCTCTTCCCGCCACTGTATTTTGCTACGAAAATCATCATATTCTTTTGCCACTTCAAAACTTGGCGCCGGTGGAGCCTCAGCCTGCTTCAATAAAAACTCAATATCTGCAATCTGACCTTCAAGTTGGGGAATATCCACTTCCTGACTGGATTGCGCTTCGTCTGATGCCGGTGTATCAGTAGTGGTTTTAAAGCCGTCAATATCTTTTCCTAGATCTTCAAATATCTCCAGGCCCTGAATATCACCAGTCAAAAACTGATCCGGGATTGAGCTTGGCTCGGTAACGGCTGCCGGGGGTTCCCGGTCAACCGTTGATTCGACATCCTGAGCTAATTCCTCGGCTGCCGATTCAGTTTCGGCAATGGCCGGTTCTTCGACCGGCATGGTTTCGATTTCTGGCTCAGGTGCAACTGGAGCTGGCCCTCCGCCCTTCAATTCATTGATTTTATTGATCGCGTCTTGATTACTCGGATCGATTTCGACAATTCGATTGAGAACTTTGAGTGCTTCATCAGTATCATTGTTCGATGTCAGATCCTGCACTGCTTTATTGAATTCAACGATCGCCTCATCCTTGGATCCAATTTCATATAGCAAATTACCAAGCTCAATACGGCTTTTTGGGTCGAGCTCTTCGCCACCATCAGCTTTGGGTATTAATTCACCGATCTCCTTGAGCAGTTCCTCGTCATGCGCTTCTTCAGCCATGTTTTTCAACTGAATCAATTCATCCTGAGCTATTATACCCTGATTCAAGGAATATAATATTCTAATGAACGATAATCGCAAGGCGAGGTTCTTCGGCTGCATATCGATAACTTTTCGAAGACAATTGATAAAAATACTGTCTTTTTTATTATTCAATGTCCACGAACAAAATTCCAACATTTTCAAGATTGCATGATTGGGCATTCCATAAAAGCGATAAAGGTCAGCAAGACGCGAAAAAATCTCTTCCTTATTACGGTCGATTCTAATGATCTTTTCGAGGCTTATAATAGCATCAGTATATTGATTCATATTGCTATATTTATTACAAGCGCTTTCATATCGCTGAATCGCCTCAGAATTATTACCCAATTTCCAGGCGATATCTCCCGAAAGTTCAAGGGCTTTTGCGTGATTCGGGTTTTCATTCAGAATACGTCGCAGTATGATCTGGGCTTTTTCTATCCTGCCTTCGAGGATATATTCTCGGCTTTTATCGAGCAGATCTACTTCCATGCGAAATTATAATCTAATTCATAACTTTGTCAAGAAGATATTTTCAATTTCCGTGTAGAAACTTTCTTCCTGTTTCTTGAGAGAATCCAGCTCTGTTCTCATGGTTTGGTTAAACTCGGCGTCTATAATAGAATTTAGATTAATTAATACATTGATCCGGGCACCCAGGAATCCGCTTCTTAATGAATAAAGAGCAACGCCGACGTCTGAGATCGCGTTTTTCAAGCCCTTATTCGCAACCGTCCGGGCATACGGATAGAGCAGAATTATTTTTCGGCAAACATCGAACGGAACCTGAGCTGCATATTTATATGCTTTTTGTATCGCATTGTCCTTGTCTTTTTTCTCTTCGTCATTACTGTCCGGCAGTTTAAATGCCAGTATTACCTGATCGAACGCGTTCTTGTCCTTCTCAACGAATCTATAGAATTCATAGGCCTGAAGTTTTAAAAATCCATGTATCTCGCGTAATTCCTCATCTTTATTTTTATGTTCAGTTATACCGGTAACCATTGCTAACAAAGCCGAACCAAGCGCTGCCTGCAATGCGGCCACGCTGCCACCGCCTGGAGTCGGTTTCGATAATGCTAATTCATGGAGAAAATCCATTATCGATTGTTTACCCTTGCCGCGCAGCTTATATTCCAGGATCTGATTGACATTAAACCGATCAAGCTGCATATAATATATCGCCGCATCGATCAAAGCCTGTTCTGGGACCAGTCCGACAATCTCGGATTCTTTTATGCTCGTACCATATCTTTCAGCTTCGCGTTTAGCTGTTTCAAATACCCGACCGAGCGGGGTTTTGGTGTAATTAGTCATATTGCAGGAAATTTGAGCACGATTTTCTGCTTTCAATTCGAAGCCGAGCGATTTAACGAATTGATACCCGCCGCTTTGGCTGCGTATCGCATTGGCAATCTTCTGAGCGATCGACACATCCGGTGTATTCAAGTTCATATTGAAAGCAATTAATGGAAAACGCGCTCCGACCACGGTGGCACCGGCGGTCGGATGTATCTTTGCCTCGCCAAAATCCGGCTTCTTCTCTGGATTGGTCTCGATCTCGGTGCGCAGCCCCTCGAATTCGCCTTTTCGAATATTTGCTAGATTCTTCCGGTCCGGTCTGGTTGCCGCATCTTCATAAAGATATATCGGGATCTTTAATTCCTCGGCGATCCGTTTACCCAATTGTTTTGCCAACTCGACACATTCGCGCGTTGTAATATTGCTTATCGGCACAAAAGGAACGACATCCGTTGCGCCCATGCGCGGATGTTCACCCTTATGCTTGTTCAAATCGATCAATTCAGCCGCTTTTTTAACACCGAGAAAAGCCGCTTCAAGTACTGCTTCGGGTTCGCCGATAAAAGTAACAACCGCCCGATTATGATCAGCATCCATTTCTTTATCAAGTAATTCCACTCCGGCGCTCGTGATCTCGGCAATTATGAGATCGAGTTTTGCCGGATCCCTCCCCTCGCTGAAATTTGGGATACACTCAACCAGTTTTTCCATATATAACCTTTCCTTTTTTGATCGTATAACGGACAATATCCTCGCCAAAATTATAAGGAATTTTTCGGTAATTATCGACGTCACAAACAATTAGATCTGCCTGCTTTCCGGTTTTAATACTGCCAATTTTATCTTCAAGCTTCAATGCCCGTGCTGCATTGTGAGTTGCCGCGATCAATGCATTTTCGACCGGCAGTCGAAAAACAATACAGGCGATCGAAATGATCTTGAGCATAGAATATATCATGCATGAACCAGGATTATAATCCGACGCGATCGCCACCGGCGAATTCTCTTCGAGGAAACCATTGATATCCGGCTTTTTCTCGATTTGAAGAAAAAATGCCGTGCCCGGTAATAAGGTCGGAATAACTCCAGCCTTATTCATCGCTTTGATCGAGGTCCTTGATGTAAATTCCAGATGATCAGCTGATACACAACCCATTTCTGCAGCCAGCGCAGCAGCACCGATATCGGAAAGTTCATCAGCATGAATCTTCAGCGCAAAGCCGAGTTCGCGCGCGGTGTTTAACACTTTTCTGCTTTCGTCAACACTGAAAGCGATCTCATCGCAGAAAATATCGCAGAATATCGCCAACTTGTTTTTTACCACTTCGGGCAAAATCTCGCCGCATACTTGATCGACATATTGATCACGGTTGATGTTTTTTGGTATTGAGTGCACGAGATAGGTCGGAACTATATCAAGCACCGAATCCTTTTTTAATCGGTTGATCGCCCTGAGAATTTTCATCTCGGTTTCGGTATCAAGACCGTAACCGCTTTTGCATTCGATCGTGGTCGTGCCATGTCTCACGAACTTTTCAATCCGCTCTTTGCCGCTTAAAAAAAGCTCCTCTTCACTGGTTTTTTTGGTCATTTCTACCGAGCTGGCAATACCGCCGCCGGATCTTGCGATCTCTTCATAGCTATTTCCCGCGATCCGCATTGCAAATTCAGCCTCGCGCGAACCACCATATACAAAATGAGTATGGGAATCGATCAAGCCGGGCGTAATCACA
>MEUM01000024.1:5030-13346 GCA_001771735.1 Caldifarciminota bacterium RBG_13_43_14
CTACCCCGATCAATTTAGTTGAACCAGCATACCCGGAATCAGCAAAAAATGAAGGTGTTCAGGGTCAAACCATAGTCAAAGCTCTTATCGAAGCCGACGGTTCGATTGAAACGGCAGAAATATCCAGTTCGAGCGGTAATGAGTTGCTCGATAATGCCGCGCTTACTGCAGTGCTGGTGAGTAGTTTCAAACCAGCTCAGCATAAAGGTCAATCCGTAAAAGTCTGGGTGAATATACCGATTAAATTTATATTAAAAGATAAATAGACATTGTTTCTTTGGTCTTTTTAGTTTATTAAACTCCCTCTCTCCTATATCCTCTCCCCCCTATCAGGGGGAGAGGGTAAGGGTGAGGGAGAATAGTATTTGAATCCTATACTTGACACCGAGTTTGTACCGGCATATAGTAAAAAAGAATCGCATGAAACCATGAAATCTATAATTAACATTTCAGTACGCGACTTGCTCGATTTTTGTCTGCGCCGCGGCGATCTGGATCTCACCACCTTTGGCGCGATAAGCACTACCGAAGGGATAAAGGCTCATCAACAAATACAGAATCAACGGCCCGAAGAATATCAAAGCGAAGTTTTCATCAGCCATGAGATCGAAACCCTAGAATATATTCTTCAAATAACCGGAAGAATGGACGGCCTCCGTATTGCTGATGATCAAATTATTATCGATGAAATAAAAACAACTAAACAAGATCTCACCCAGATCGAATTGTTTGAAAACCCGTTACACTGGGCACAGGTCAAATGTTATGCATATATGTATGCACAAAAATACAACCTGGGAAAAATTGATGTACAACTGACCTATTTCAATATCGACGAAGGTAAAATTAAAGAGATAAAACACGAATTCACGATCGATGAACTGCGCGCATATTTCGAGCCGTTGATTTCGACTTATATAAAATGGATGGATAAAATCCATGAATGGACAACAATACGTAATGATTCAATAAATAATCTCGCATTTCCATTCAGAGATTTTCGTCACGGTCAGGAAAAAATCATGAGCGAAGTCGGGTATGCAATCGCCGATCAGATACAGCTCCTGGTCGAAGCGCCGACCGGGATCGGCAAAACCCTGGCAATATCATTACCGGCACTACAAACCCTGGGTCGAAATGAATTGTTCAAGATCTTTTACTTGACCGCGCGTACTACTGGTCGCAATGCGGCTGAAGCCGCATTGAACATTCTCCGGGAAAAAGGTTTGCGGATCAAATCCCTAAGTCTTATTGCCAAGGATAAGATCTGCCCCAATCCGGACCGGTTGTGCAATGGCCGGGATTGTAAGTTCGCCGCCGGGTATTATAACCGGGCTAATAACGCTCTGCAAAGCGCTTTTGAAAACGACAATTTTTCGCATAATGCAATCACCGATCTTGCAATCGAATATCAGGTCTGTCCTTTTGAGTTCTCGCTTGAGCTATCTCTGTGGTGTGATTTTATTATTTGCGATTATAACTATGTCTTTGATCCCAAGGTATATTTAAGGCGGTTTTTTGATGATGACGTCAATGACTACTGTTTTCTTATTGATGAAGCCCATAATCTGATCGAACGAGCGCGCGCAATGTATTCGGCTGAATTAAATAAAAAACAGTTTCTCGAATTGCGGCAGCTATTAAAAAATAAGTTGCCAAAGCTCTATCGTTCGCTCGGCAAAATAAATACTACATATCTCAAGATCAAAAAGCAGTACGGATCCGGGGCCGCCACGCTCGCGGAAAATGATCCTCCTTCTGCCCTTCAGTCAGAATTGGAAAAATTCTCAAATCATGCTGAAGAATGGCTTGCGCTTAACCAACCGGCTGATTTTCGCGAAGTATTGCTTGATCTATATTTTGATGTTCGCGGTTTCTTGAAGACTGCCGAAAGATTCGATTCAAATTATGCAACCTGCTATAATATTAATGATCAGAATTTATCTATAAAGATATTCTGCGTCAATCCGGCTTATCACTTGAGATCAATGCTTGAGCACGCCCGTTCTTCAATTTTCTTTTCCGGCACTTTAAAGCCAACTGAATATTTTCTTGAGGCATTAGGCTGCGACGGGTCTGCACGCCATATTTCACTTCCATCCCCGTTTGCCAGCGAGAATCTGGGGATACTGGTCACGAACCGGGTATCGACCTTTTTCCGTAACCGACATCATACTAAGGAAATACTTGCCCGGACAATAGTTAATCTTATCAAACATAGAACCGGTAATTATCTTGTTTATTTTCCTTCCTATGAATATTTGCAAATGACCTTTGATTGTTTTAAAAAACAGGATCCAAATACTTCGACTATAATCCAGACCTCGAATATGACCGAACAAGAACGTCTGCAATTTATTGCGCAATTCAGTCATGAATCAAAGAATAGCCTGGTCGGATTCGCGGTTATGGGCGGAGCGTTTTCTGAGTCCATTGATCTTATCGGCGACCGGCTTACCGGCGCGGTTATCGTTGGCGTTGGTTTGCCGCCGGTTTCAACTGAACGTGAATTGATACGTGAATATTTCGATAGCCTAAACGGTAATGGTTATGCCTATGCTTATCAATACCCGGGTATTATCAAAGTATTGCAGGCAGCCGGCCGGGTGATAAGGTCGGAAAATGACCGGGGTATTGTGCTTTTAATCGATACGCGTATTTTAACCCCCCCCTATGATGATATTCTACCCAGAGAATGGGATATTAAACAATTCATTCGTCCCGATGAGTTAAATGTATTACTTGATGAATTCTGGGGTATTTAAGAAAGGCCCGTGAGAAAAAGGTGGCGGGTCTTGACATTAGACATTTCATTTGCCCAACAGTTCTCGCGCTAACGAGCGTACGACCTTCTGAAATCTCTTCTGTTATAAATGACCTCTTCTAAACCGCGGTAGCCGTTGAGCAACCGCAAACCTCTTTCCCCCAAATAAATCACCAATCTCAGTCAATTTCCGCGGCGTATGCACACCGGTCAAATACATCGCCACCGAGATCCGTAAAATGCTCAATTCCGGGCAATTTGTGAACGTGATCATAAAAGACAAGGTATTGGATGAAGAGATTCTGAAAAAGATTTATAAATGATGGTTATATGACGGTTGCTGCTATGGTCCCGGCGTAAGCCGGGCCTTTGTTTCCGGAGTCACCGGAAAACCCAATTGCTCGGCGCGAATAATATCGTCCCAGGCTGGTCGGTCCTCGCCGATCATATGCCGAGCCATGGCCCGGTTATAATAGGCGTCGGCATAGGCGGGTCGAACCTGCAGCGCCCGGCTATAGTCTACGATCGCTTTTTCATACATAGCCGCGCTCATATAGATATTGCCGCGATTGTTCAGGGCTTCGGCAAAATCCGGTTTGAGCTGTATAGCCTGATCATAGTCGGTCAAGGCAAAGCTATTCTCGCCGATCATCCTGTAGGCCATCGCGCGGTTATAATACGCCGTGTAAAAATAGGGATTGATCTTCAATGCCTGAGAATAAGCGGTGATCGCCCGGTCGAATTCGCCGCGCACGAACCAGACATCGCCCCGGTTGATATAGGTCTCAGGGTAATTGGGATCAATCGCCAACGCACTTTCATAATCGGCAAGCGCCCGTTCGTAAAAACCCATCTGAAAATAGGCGTACCCGCGGTCCAGATATGCCACATCCAGCAACGCATCCAGGCTCAAGGCATGATTAAATTCCGCGATTGCCGCCTGGTAGCGACCCAATCGATTGTAGGTTGCACCCCGGCCCGCATAGGCGATTGCCATATCCGGTTTAATCGCCAGGGCACGGTCGAAATCCGCCAGCGCCCGTTCATAATTCTGCAACTTGTCATAGGCTACGGCCCGGTTGTAATAGGGCAACTCATATTCGGGATCCAACTGCACGGCGCGTTCATAGTCGTGGATCGCGCGCGCATGCTGCCCCAGCAAACAGTACGCGCGTCCCCGATTATTGAGCGCAAGCGAACTGTCCGGGTAACGCTGCAAAACATAGTTCCACAAAGTCAGGCTGTTCTTCCACACCCGGCAGAAAGCGTGGGAATAAATTGCCATCACGATCAGGACCGCTACGGTAATTACTCCGAACCCGAATTTCATTACCCGCGCCCGGCCGGTGAATTTTTTCCATAACCACATGCCCGCGAATGCGATCAGAAACGCGATTCCGATCGAAGGAATATAGGTATAGCGGTCCGCGGCCATGGCCGGCCCGGCAATAGGAATAAGGTGGCTGACCGGCAAAGCCGTCACCAGAAAGAACAGCCCGCCGAAAACCGGCACGCGGGTTCGGCGGCGCCACCACATCATGCATACGACGGCTGCAGCCAGTACCAGCGGCGCGAAATAGCATGTGATGGGAATCGAGCGCTCAAAATCGGCCGGATGCGGATAGAACGGAGAAAGACCGCTGGGAACAATTGTTTTCCCGGCATACGTGATCAGATTCCTGCTTCCGAGCAGCATGTTGCGCAGCAGATCAAATGCCGGTGTGTCGGTCTGCCTTATCTGGGTATGGAAATTTATCGCGATAAAGGGCAGGGCGAACACAAACATGACCAGCACGAGTCGGATTGTGGTACGCCGGACCCGGCCATCAAGAAAATACTCGGTCAGTAATAATACCGCAGGAAGCGTCAAGGCCATCGGCTTGGCAATTATCGCCAGCAAATACAGCGCAGGGATCACGTAGTGAATAAGGCGCCGGTTATACAAACGGAAACGAACAAAGACAAACCAGGCGGCAAAGAAGAAAAAACCGCACAGCACATCCTTGCGCTCGGTCACCCAGGCAACCGACTCGACGCGCATCGGATGCAATCCAAAGAATAGGGCGATCACTGCCGCCGCCCAGAAGTTGCGCAGTAAAAACCGCATCAAAGCGAACACCAGCAGTACATTCGTGATATGGAACAAAATATTGGTAAGGTGAAAAAATAATGGATTTAGACCGAACAGCTGATTCTCGATCGCGAATGACAATATTGTTAATGGTACGTACGGACCGCACTGCGGCCGGGCGAAAATCCGCAGAATTGAAGCCGGAGTCACACTACCGATGCGGGGGTTACTGGTGATCAGTTCCGGATCATCCCAGTTCGTAAAATCATTGGCCAGGGCCGGCATGAAAGTTAGAAAAATGGCCAGGGCGATCAAAAGGATGATCACGACCATGCGATAGCACGGTTCCACGATGTCAATTATACCGGGTTGCTGTTCGGGAGTCAACATGGAATCAGCGCCGCGCCCCTTGACAAATCTCCTGTTTCCATTAATATTTAATGAAACACGTTCAGTAGAAAAAGGAGTACATACTTGATGTTTATTGCTGCCTATTCAGTAATCATTCACATCCTCATGCTTCATGGCATCTCGGGCTCAGGCATCCAGAATTTCCAACCGCGAATCAGCCCGGAATATGATTATATTTCGATAAATGAATACTATTTCAATCCCAATGTAAGCCTGCCCGATATACCGAACGAATTAAAATGCAAAACCGATTATTATCTGCTTCAATTAAAAGGTCCGGTATACAATGAAATGAAAAAAGTGATTGAATCTCATGGCGCGCGAATCTGCGAATACGTCCCTTTCAATACCTTTATTATCAAGATGAGCGATTTAACCAGGCAAAATATTGAAGAATTGCCTTTTGTGACCTGGCTTGGTAATTATGAACCGGCATACAAGCTAAGCCCGCTTTTCAATAAGATTAGAGATGAAAGACGCGTGATAGTTGTTCTTTTCAATAATGTGGATGTAAACAGAACGCTTAACAGCTTAGACAAAATCGATTTAGAAATATTGGACGTTGCCATAAGCGATTACGATAAAGTAATTCTAATAAAAACTGATCTTGAGAATTTGGTAAAGCTTAGTCATATTCCTGACATTATGTACATTGAACCGTTTCTGGAAACCGTTGCCTTCAATGATAAAGCTCAATGGGTAACGCAAACCTGGCAGTCTCAGAATCGTCGAATATGGCATAAAGGACTATGTGGCAATGGTGAAATCGTCAATTCCTGCGACACCGGCATATTAACATCTCATAATATGTTCCGGGACCCGGCCTATCCGATAAGCACCTGGGGCGATTACCCTGAACATAGAAAAATAATCGCCTATAAGCAACCTGCCGGTTCAGCATCGGCGTTTGGCGATCATAGTGCGGCCGCCTGGCATGGTACTCATACTGCTGGTACGCTGTGCGGCGATGATTCTTATGTAGCCGGGATCGAGGATTGTGACGGTATGCCGACAAAAGCGAGAAACTATTTCATGGATATCGGAACATCCGCGGGCGGTCTTTCTTTGCCCAGCAATTACGACAATTTATGGCTCCCTCCGTATAATGGAAATGCCGGCGGTGCGGCCCGGATCAGTTCCAATTCTTGGGGCTCGGCATCGGGTAACAGTTATACGTCCGCTGCGCGCATGGTTGATATTTTCATGTGGAATCACAAAGATTTCCTGATCCATTTTTCGGTTGGCAGTAATGGTCCTGGTACGGGTACGGTCTGTTCCCCGTCAACCGCAAAAAATTGTGTTTCGGTCGGTTCGACCAATAATGGAAGCTTAGCAAATGAGGTTGCGAGTTTTTCATCGCGTGGGCCAACCGCGGACGCACGTATCAAACCAACAATTACTGCACCGGGTGTGAGTTTAAGATCTTCAGTTGGTCCAAATAATGACACCTATCAACGCATGAGTGGTACAAGCATGTCATGTCCATGTGCTGCCGGGGATGCGGCCCTGATCAGGAATTATTTTGCCGGCGGATTCTATCCCACTGGCGATTCCGTACCAGGAAATCAATGGGATTATATAAGCGCGGCATTGGTCAAAGCCTGTATGATCAATGGCGCGGCTAATGATATTCTTGGCTCTACCATACCGGACAACAATACCGGCTGGGGACGCGTATGCCTTGATTCAGTTCTGTTTTTTACTAATGACGTGCGTAAGCTCCAGGTATGGGACGATACTATCGGCCTTGCTACCGGCGAGTTTCAAGAATATCAAATTACGATCAATAATCAATCTGAACCGATCATGATAACCCTGGTCTGGACCGACTTTTATGGTACAGCCGGTGCTGATCCAGCAATCGTGAATAATCTTGACCTGCAAGTAATTGGGCCTAATGCCGTCGAATATCGCGGCAATCAATACTCACAGGGACAATCAATACCTGATCCCAGTACCTGGGATGACCGAAATGTTGAAGAATGTGTGAGGCGCAATTTTCCCGAACTCGGCACCTGGACAATAAGGGTGTACGGAACAAATGTGCCCCAGGGTACAAGACAACCATACGCTCTGGTAATATCCGGTGGCATTGGTCAAACTTCACAACCCGAGCTTCATATCTGCGGTTCGCTCATAAATGATATTCCCCCGGGGGGGAATAACAACGGCAGGTTAGATCCCGGGGAAACGGCTTTTCTAATTGACACATTGAAAAATCTCTCAGCGCAGAACGTTGTGAATTGCATGGGCACTTTGCGGGTTTCGAGCTCTTACGTTCAAGTATTGGATTCAGTGGGAGATTTCGGCAATGTGCCAGTGGGCGGAAACGCGCATAATGGGAACAGCCGTTTTCGTGTTGCCGTTTCAGATACCACACCGATAGATACCGTTATACCTTTTCTTTTGCATCTGATTGGTGATGATGGTTTTACTCAAGATATTGAATTTTGTTTTCAGATCGGGTCAAATTATGCAACGATAATATGGGGTCCAAAGCAGTTACAGATTCCGGCCGGAGATGCGCATTTTATTTATGGTCTTACCTACAGTCCGGATAACGATCGCTTATACGTAACAAATTTCTATTCACGTAAAATATACATGTATTCGTCAGATAGTATTGTAACCTATCTCGGGTATATAGATGCTCCGGATTCGTGCGGTACAGATATCAAATACTGTTCAGATGATAACACGCTTTGGTTTGCTGGTTACAACACCAAGCGCGTTTTCAAAATTGACGCAAGCGGCAATATTCTGCGGCAATTCGATAATCCGGCATCGGTATATCCGATCGGAATCGGATGGTGTGAATTGCAGCGACGGCTTTACCTTTCTGAACGCATGAACAATGTACCAGAATCGTACATTTTTCGAACCGACACGCTTGGTTCATGGGATTTGCAGATCCAGGTACCATTATCCGCCTATAATGCAACCCGCTGCCTTGCCGTCGAGCCATACGGAATGCCGATCGGCGGTCCGGACACTACCCTACTTTTGATATACACTTCATACAATAGCAGTGGCGGGCTTGATTCAACCGGACTTTACGAACTCAATCGCG
>MEUM01000024.1:13386-14098 GCA_001771735.1 Caldifarciminota bacterium RBG_13_43_14
GAATGTCCGCGGGATTGAATATGATCCGCGTGACGGCAATTATTGGATAACGATTCCTCAAAATCCCGATCGTTCAATTGTAAAAATATCGGGTTTTCGCGGCGTACCGCCAGGCGGAACACAAGACCCTGATAACCCTGATGCAATATCCGACATCGCGCTTTTGATCTGCAGCTCTAATCCATTTGCAAAGAACATAAAAATCAGTTATTCAATTCCGTCAAGCATGCCTGTCAAACTCTGTCTCTATGATATAACCGGCCGCGTCGTAAAAACCCTGATTGATAATATTGAGGATGCTGGTTCAAAGACTATTACTTGGGATAGAAAAACCGATACCGGTTTGTATATCCCGGCTGGTGTGTATTTTTGTCGCCTTGAGACCGAACAGGGATCCTTGGTAAGAAAATTGGTGCACGTTAAGTAAAGAAAATAGGCATTTGGGGTCAGGTCTTGCAATCATACATTAATGTCGCTCTCGAGCCTACTCGAGCAGTATTATTACTGTTCGAGCGATCCCGAGTTCATCGAGGAAAAGTCGAGAACTTCCTTATTCCCATTTCCCCCATTCGCCATTTATTAATTTCCTCTTTTTCTTCTGACTCCATTTTTTTATTTGTCTTTCACGAAGACGAGCTTGCCTTAAATCCTCATATTCCTCCAAATATACTAGTTTAACAGGTTTATGTCTCGCAGTGTATTTTGAGCCAAA
>MEUM01000025.1:0-106 GCA_001771735.1 Caldifarciminota bacterium RBG_13_43_14
TGCCTGTTTCGAAAGTAACCCTCGTACGCAGTGACGGTTTTTCAAAGATCATGGCCAGGGTTTTACCTCGAAGCCGCTTTTGTTTTTCCCCTTTTTTCAGTGAAGA
>MEUM01000025.1:113-2077 GCA_001771735.1 Caldifarciminota bacterium RBG_13_43_14
TCTTTCGCGAGTTCGAATATTTCATATGTTTCATTTTTATCAAGATCAAACATCGATATGAAATTTCTTTTCATTTTTCCTCCACTTTTCAATCAAATTGTGCATACTACAATAGTATTCTATGCAAAAACCCTTTAACGGTTGTGCTGCAAAATATTCGTTACTTATAACAGCAATGCGTGATTATAGCCAGCATAGTCAATGTGTCAAGCGCTGCAGACCCTTGACATTCATTCAAAAATGGATAAAATGATGAAAATCAAGCCAGGATAGCTCAGTTGGTAGAGCACCGGACTGAAAATCCGGGTGTCCGCAGTTCGATTCTGCGTCCTGGCATTTTAGTTTTTGAAAAAACTGCGATTACAGTGATTATATTGATTGATTACAGAGATATGATACCATTAAATATCATCATTCAATTTTTATTGACTACTGTAACCAGATTCTTGACATTCATATAAAATTCTATAAAATTACATTATATGCAAGCAGACCTGAAAAAACGCATTATTGAGGATATTGGGCCTACGTTAAATAGTCTTGAGCACACATTTAATGAACTTTTAAACACTGGTCGATCGATTGAAAATACATTGGAAAATGATGGTGAATTACTTATTGAGTTGCGTCGTTATTTTGATAATTTGTCAGCTGCAGTTGAACTCGAATTTGAAGGAACCTCGGTTTTCGAACAAGAAATAGCACAGACCAGGGCGATAATTAAAAAAAGCCTTGAATGGGTGAGAAAATCATCAAAAATAACAAATGATATCAGCGATGAACTGCAAAATATATGGCAGGCTTTTGATATAATTCATACCCAGGGAGTGCAGCTCTCCGAGACAATTAAAAAGATCAATCTAGTCGCCGACAGCATTGAGGTTGCTTCTCGTAATGCAGGTATAACCGCCTATCATGCAGGTCGGGAAGGAAGAGGATTTGAAGTCATAGCAAGGGAAATGACGATGCTGGTTCGTAGTGTGCAGAATCCGGCTAAAGTAATCCCTGAAATATCGGATGATGTTATAAAAGATATTATAGATTTAAGTCATCAATTACTGAAGATCGGCAATTATATTCATGAATTCAAAGCGATCAACGAGAAGTTCGGTAATATAACCAGTGATTTCATGGAATTGATCCCTGAGGTGGAATCTGAATTAAAGAACATTCTTGGCAGTGTCGAGACCCAGCGTAAATTACATCAGGATCTAATTTTGGAAAATGAAAAATCATTGCAATGGAGGGACGAGCTTTTCCATATTTTAAGAGTTCAGGCAATAAGTGAAATGGCTTTTGAGGCTTCGTATCGCGCAATAGATATTAAGAAGAACGCGCTATTAGATGTGGAAGATAACGAAAATTTCATTATTCTTTTTCATTCCCTTCAGATCGCACTGGATGATCTGATCAATCAATACCAGCTGGCTCTTAAAGATGCAAAAACGGTTGAGGATGTTAAGACCAAGACTCAGGCTGCTGAGCGATGTGTTTTGATGCTGGTTACTGAGGCAAGCAGCCTGTTTCAATTGGTGAACAAAACCGCTGGAGAGGTTCAAAAATGGTTGAAGACGAACATCCAGGCCACCGAATTCATTAAACAGGGTATCGAATTATATAAAAAAGTGAATGATATTATTACCGGTATCAAGGAACAGATCCAGCAAATAAGTGATATCGCAAAAGGTATTGATCAACCGCTTCTTGAACTCCGCAGGATAACCGAGCGTTCGCGGCTGCTGGGTTTATATGCCGGTATTGAAAGTGCTCGCGGAAGCAGTTATGCTCCGGCCCTGGGTTTTGTTACTCAGGAAATCAAGACATTGGCTGATCAAAGTACCACATTTGTAAAGACGATGAGCAAAATATCCAAAGAGATGTTCGATAATTTTACGAATTTATCCGCGGTAATCGATAGAACGAAAGATAATATCAAATTTGGGATTGATGCTCTCCAGAGTGCA